>PXDL01000430.1 GCA_003566395.1 Balneolia bacterium
AAGGTTGCCTTCAGACTGGGGATTAAAAATTACGTCGATGGTGTGTTCAGATCCCGGGATTATGGTGAACGCGGATTCAGAAACGCTGAAAGATTCACTATCAGATTCAATTTGGAGGATCTCCAGCGGGCCTCCGCCTATGTTTTGCAGGGTGAGGCTGCGGGTGTCGGTGCCGTTCACAAACAAATTATCGAACTCGAAATTGCTGCTGCTTATAAGCAGATCACCGGTACCGTCACCAACCTGAAACGCTAAGGGAAGATCTACGGAAGGATTACCGACCGTATTGCTGGAAACAGAAAGTTCATGGTAGTAAAACCCTGCCTCAAGTCCGGAAGGATCGAAAAAGGCCGTAATGTCCATGCTTTCACCTGCCTGAACGGTGCCGGATGCCTGATCGAAGCTGATCCAGTCGGGCGCGGTAGAAAAACGGACGGCCAGGTTGTTTTGAAGATAAGTTGTGTTGAAGGCGACCTGAAGCCCGTCAGTTCCGTTTTGGTTTTCAATTCCTACCGTATTATCGCTGGTATTACCCGATAACGACTGATACTGATAGGTGATACTTCCACCTGAATCCAGAATGGCCTGAAACGTGAAAGTGCTGCCGGAGCTGAAGGATTTAGGTACCCCGTCCCATTGAATGATAAAACGGTTTGCGGATTCATCGTGGTAGGTATAAATCCTGCCGGTGGTTCTCATATCGAGGTCATCCCAAAGCACGGCCAGGAAATTGGTCGGGTCGCTTGTATTGGGGATTTCACGATTGTTGTATGCATTACCGCTAAAGTTGCCGAAGTGAACCCATCCGTTTACCGAAACTCGGGCTGAGGAATGGCTGTCTCCATAGAATGGAAAATCAAAAGGAAGATTTACGGAGGTGTTGCCGTCCCAGGTCCCGGTTAGTGCGCTCAGCTCCGTGCCGGAATCGGAAATATCGATCCAGTCGAACTCAACTCCGTTATCTTCATTACTGTCAACCCATGTATAGCCGAATTCATCGGGGCCGCCGGCGCCGAGAAGTACTTCATGTCCTTCGCGCTCATCGGGTTCACCGCGTTCCGGCATCATTGAATTTCCGTAAATCTCGGATGTTTCGTTTGGCTGTACACCGGGACGACTAAGCAGATCAATAACCGAAACGCCGGGAATACTGAAGTGCATTTCGGCATTTCCTTCGTTTTTTACCGTCAAATCGGCAGAAACCGGTTCTCCGCCTACATCGGCCTGCCCGAATAGTTCGGTCGGATCAAGCACGATCTCGGGACTGCCTTCGGTTGTTCCACTGGTAGTATTTGAGATGTCGGATACATTTCCAAAGAAGTCGGATGCCTTGACCGCAAAATAATATTCGGTGGAGTGATTCAGACCCGTTACGGCAACTTCCTCGGTGGAGCCGCTTGAGGACGGACTTATGTTTGCATCAAACTGATTCGCAGACTCGAAGTTGGAAGCAGTGATGGGCGACTCGGAGTACCGAATATCATAACTGAAAGCTACGCCCTGGTCTTCACTTGAACCGGTTGCGGTCCAGCTAAGGGTAATCGAGCTCGGGCTTTGATCTATAGCTTCAAGATCCGTAATCGGAGCCGGAGCAATGCCGTCGTCCTGCTCAAGGGCGCGAACCGCGTTCAGCCTTCCGGAGCCGAGAGCGAAATTTGGGTTGAGGTCATCAATAGGATCGGTTGTGGCTACCAAACGGTCAAAAATCATATCCGGGCTTATGCCGTCATCTTTAAAACTTGATGCAATCAACGCAGCCACGCCGGCTACGTGAGGAGCCGCCATGGAAGTTCCCTGATAAAACTGGTAGTTCCCGTTGGTGACGGTGCTGAGCACGCCTTCAGGATCACCGGTAAAATCGGTTTCTCCACCCGGTGCCGACATGTGAACCCAGTCTCCCCACTGCGAATACCAGGAGCGCTGATCGTTGTGGTTGGTTGCGGCAATCGCCATTACTTCAGGATTGGACGCAATGGGTTGATTCGGGGTGCTGACGTTGCTGTTACCTGCGGCAAAAATAATGAGTCCGCCCTGTACAGGCCCGTTCGGGTTTCCATCGGGATCAAAGCCTGCGGTTTCTATAAAGTACAGAATTGCGTCGCGGAGAACCTGTGAAAACTGGCCGCCGCCCCAGCTGTTGTTGGAAATGACGGCTCCGTTGTCGGCTCCGTACACAAGTGCTTCAGCGAAACCGCCGCCACCGGTCGCACCGATAAAAACGCGGCTTGTCATAATGCGAACTCCTGAATCCGGGCTGCCGTCTCCACCGGCTACACCGGCTACACCAACGCCGTTATTATTTTGTGCAGCGATGGTTCCGGAACAGTGAGAGCCGTGCCCGTTAGTATCCTGAATGTTGCTGCTTCCCTGTACGTGGTTCCAGCCGTGAAAATCGTCTAAATAGCCGTTCTCTTCACCGGGAAAGGGATTTACCCAGAGCATATTTTCCAGATCCGGATGGGTTAGATCGATTCCGGTATCAACCACCTGAACAATTACCTCGGAGTCACCCTTTTCAATTTCCCATGCGTCGATAAGGGAGATGTCGGAGCCGACCGTACCGCCGGTCTGGCCCGTATTTTCATAATGCCACTGCTCGTCGAAGCGGGGATCGTCGAAGGGAGACTGAAGGCTGCTGCGCATTTCCATAAGCTCTTCAGCGCTGAACGGATCTGAAGTTGGTGAGCCCATCAATTCGTAGATAAACGAGGGTTCGGCATGGGCGACATAGCTGTCAGATTTATACATCTCCACAACCGAAAGCACATCCACATCTGATGCGAATTCAAGCGTGTACCAGCGATCCAGACCATATGATCTGTGTTGATCGGCATAGCGTGGATCGGTGCGGATGGTTTGCGTCATCGAAACTACATTCAACTGCTGATGAAGGGCATCCACCGATGTAATAGATGTACGCGCTTCTTCAGCGGAAAGGCTTCTGTTGAGTTCCGGTACCGCGTCTTCAGAAAACTGGATGATAATACGATTGGTTTCATACTCGTCTACTGTTTGAGCAAAGCCGTTATCAGCGATGCCTAACCATAAACAAAAAAACACGGTTAGCCCTGTAAGAAGAGCTTTAGGGTAATTGTATGACATTATGTAAGGGATTGATTTTTATAAAATTATATTACTAAATACACCTTAGGCGGGCCTTGTATAAATGGCATGAACCGGACCCAGACAAAGAAATGAGAAACAGTCTGGAAATAGGCAGGGATTGATAATTTGCGGCCCGTAGCCGCCGCGTTCCGGTTGTAGATTCATGCTGTTGTGGAGGGTGTATCTTGAAAGCGCACAAATATAGTATTTATAACACCTTTTCAAAACGAGCTTATTAGATTGAAACAGCGAACAACGATCATGACTACTCTATTTGCAATGTTTTACATATTGAGTGAACAGTCTGTCTGAAATCTGCTGTGTCCAGAGGTATGAAGCCGGGAATTGTAGCCCCAGGGTTTTCGATTAGTAAATAAGCTGCCTTTCAGGTATCTGCACCGAATCAACTCTTCCAAACCACATAAAGCCAGGATTAAGCGGATAATTTACACGTGCTGATCTTACCACGAATATGAAATACCCTTATATAATGGTCTTTTGAAAGGGCGGTTTCTTGTTTTTGGCGATGAATAAGAACAAAATCCCCGGTTTATCTAAGGCTGCTATTAATAAAGAACGGGCTATTTCGTAATTTAGGAAGTCTTTAGCCGGAACGGATGATTCCGGTTCAACAACATTATTATTAAAACGGATATTTCTATGAAACCAGCTCGCGTGTTAATCTTATTTCTGGCTGTCTTTCTACTTGTAGCATGTTCACAGGAAGAGCAAAGTAGTTCAGAGGCTTCCGAAGAGTACGCAGTGAACATATTTGGAGAATCTTTTTCCCCGGTCTCGTTTATAAGCGTGGATGAACTCATCCCTACAATAACCGCCGAAGAGCAGGGACCTGTACAGGTTAAAGGAGAAATTGTGCAGGTCTGCCAGTCAAAAGGCTGCTGGCTGACACTCGTTTCGGAAGACGGGGAACAAGTTCGGGTTACGTTCAAAGACTATGGTTTTTTTGTACCGAAGGATGTGGCCGGCCGTGAAGTTATCCTTGAAGGTATAACCTGGTACGATCACGTATCTGTTGATCATCTCAGACATTATGCCGAAGACGCCGGAGATTCTCCCGAAGAAATTGAAGCCATCACCGAGCCGGAGTTCAGCTATTATATCGAGGCTTCGGGCGTTCGTATTTTATGAGAAACAGAGTAGTACTACTTCTTATAATATTCTGTTCACTGCTTGGAGGCGGAATGTCCGCCTGCCATTCAGATGCTGAACCGGAAAGTCTCTCAGAGCTGATGCGTGAACGGACCAATCAGTTGCAGGCGATGCAGCAGGCTTTTGAACAGGGGGAGGCGCCTCCCGGAAATTTGCAGAAAATCACCCATTTCGCGGGCGCTCCGGTCTCACGGGAAGCTTTGGAGGATCCGGGGGTGCAGGGACAGCTCAAGGCATTCGAAACATTTTATGCTCGTTTCGCGGAAAACCCCGATCCTAAAACCTACAATATTGTAGTTAAAACATGCATCAGCTGTCATGAACGGCTGTGTCCGGGGCCTTTGAGGCTAATCCGAAGCTTGTCACTCGAACCGGTTGAAGAACCCGGCCTCACTTTTTATTAACGGCAGGG
>PXDL01000335.1 GCA_003566395.1 Balneolia bacterium
GCGGGCTTTCATCTTCATCAGCATTTGGTACAGGCCGAGGTGCGCACGGGCCACAAAAATAAAATGTTTGCTACCACGCGGCTCCCGGAAAGTTGACGCCTCACGGGCAAGGGCGGTAAAATCACGGGTGAATGTCTCATCACCAAAATCAAACTGATCGAAACTGTACGGGGAGACAAAAACTTTACCGAGCCGCAATGTGTATTCGAAAAACGCTTCATCGTCGAGCGATAACTTCACCGGATCGGGAATAATTTCTAGGCGGCCGTAAAGGGTTTTCATATCCTCTTCCTGCTGATGACGATGCGCAACAAAAAGCCGCATGTAGTCCAGGAAAAAATCTTTCGGACAGGTTTTCACGCACCCGAAATCGAGCACGCCCAGCTGTCCGCCCTTCATAAACAGATAATTTCCGGGATGCGCATCGGCATGGACCGTATAGCTGTCGTTGATCTGTTTATGGAAAAAATCCCACAGCCTCTGCCCGTAAAGATCCCGCTCCTGTTGGTCCGGATGTCGTTTGAGGAATTCATTCAGATGCTCCCCTTCCAGCCAGCTCATCGTAAGCACGGTATCGGTCGATAGTTCGGGCAGCCATTCCGGTGTGGCAATTTCTTCATCGGCGTAACGCGCCCTGAAGGCTTCGATTTGCTTCCCCTCATTGCCGTAATCCGTCTCTTCCATCAGCTTGTTTCCCACTTCGGAGAAATACTCGTCGGATTTTTTCCCCTTCACTATTTGCTTGAAAATGAGCTTGGCCATAGCAAGATCGGACTTGATCGTATCCCGGACGTTCGGATACTGAACCTTTACCGCAACCTGACGGCCCTCTCTGGTATGGGCCCGGTGCACCTGCCCCAACGACGCCGCCGCTTCGGCTTCGGGCTCAAAGGATGCAAAAATATCTTCAGGCCAGGCGCCCAGCTGTTTTTTGATGATATTGCGCACCAGCACCCGGTTTATCGGGGGGACGCCGTACTGAGCCTGCGTAAGCACCTCGGCGAATTCTTCGGGCAGCATGGCGGTGTCGAGGCTCATCCCCTGCGCCAGTTTGAGAGCCGTGCCCCGGAGCTTGCTGAACTCTTTGAACAGCTCTCCGGCGTTAGTTCGGTCTAATTCGCTGCGCTCTTCGCGGGTGCTCTTTTTACCAAGGGCTTCTTTCAGCCTGAATTTTGCGTAGTTGGTTCCGATTTTGAGGCCGGTTTTGGCGATGGAACTGCTTCGCTCAAATTTGCCTGTGGGAAAGTCTTTGCTCAATGATTTTTGCGGGATTTAGTAAAAAAATAATTAACGGCTGAAAAAAGGAATTTTGATCAGGCCTTCGTTCCAGAAAAAGCGCGCCAGATCGGTTCCGCGGTCAATAATACGGGTGGTCATCAACTCGGCGACCGTGCCGTTAAAATGATCGATGAGCATCATGGTTTTTTCCTGATCCGGCGATTCATCACTTAGCCAGAATTTTATCACGTGCAGAAATTCATAGCTCAGAAAGGCGTAGATGTCATCCCACAAAACGATTTGCGCGGTCCGGCTGAGGCCTTCATGTTCACTAATAATTACGCGAAGCTGTTCCTGCGTTTTTTGGGTGAAGGGATGCCAGCTTTGATTTTTATAGACCATTTCATCAAACGTGGCCCGGCAGAACACCCGGTGCTCGCCCATCATATCGGTGATGGTGAGCATAAAATTGGAGAGTTTTTCCGAGAGAATAAGCCTGTCGTAATCCTCCAGCGAAGCCGTCATCATCTGATACCGCGCCGGCAGGCTTTCGTACCAAAAATGAAAAACGGCGGGCACATTGGGGAAAAGTTCATACACCCCGGAAGCCGGGATACCTGCCGATGAAGCAATTTCAAAAAGGCCGGGCCTGCGCCCTTCCGATTCCCATGCATAAACAGCCGCTTCGGCAAGTTCAAGTTTTTTACTGAAGTTCTCTGAATTTTCCATCCTATTTTCTGTTCCACATTGTGTACTGTATTTGCGATATTGACCCTCCTTAGCCGAACCCCGGGAGGCTTGAATACGTTCGGAATCAACGTTACGCTGCGGCTTAAAGTACAAGACGCTGCACGACCATTTCGGACCAATTACAACCAAAATTAGCAAAATGAGTCAATCAACCGAAAAGAACATGGCCTTTCGCCGGGACATGCTGTTCCTTTCGCTTTGTGCGGTGTTCCTTACGGCTCTGGTGATGGGGAATATCATCGGCACCACCAAGTTCGCCACGCTGTTTCAGTTAACCCTGCCCGATTGGCTCACACCCGTAGTGCCGTCGCTGGTACGGGAGGAATCGGTTTACACCATGAGCATTCCGGTGGGCCTGCTTGCCTTTCCCTTTACCTTTCTGGTTACCGATCTTGTTTCCGAGTTGTTCGGACGCAAGCGCGCGCAACTGCTCGTATGGGTGGGTTTTGCTATGAATGTTTTCATGCTGGCGATTATGACCATCAACTACTATTTGCCTTCAACCGGCGAAGTTTCCGCAGGTGAATCGCTCTTCGACGGAGTGTACGGCTTTATGGTGGGCAATACGATCGGCAGCATGATCGCCTATCTGGTGGCCCAGACCATAGACGTACGGCTGTTCCATTTCTGGAAAAAACGGACCAAAGGGCGCCACCTCTGGCTCCGAAACAATGCATCAACAATGGTAAGTCAGCTCGTGGATTCCACCGCCATCCTTTCGATACTCTATTTTGCCGGCAATCTCGGGGACGGCGTTACAACGATCGGGGCACTCATCATTCTTATTTTTAATTCCTACATCTTCAAGTTTTTTGCGGCCCTGTTCGACACGCCCATTATTTATGCCTGCATGAAATGGCTGCACAAATATGAAGAAGACCCCAGCGGTTACAGCCTGTATAAACGAAATAGCGCTGAGGGATGACGAAATAACATTGCCCGGCATTCCTTCATCTCCTATATTTCGCGCTAAGACATCACTCTCTGAAGCCCAAAGAAGCCTCTGCATTTTCATATGACCCATCAGGATAAAATTACGGCCAACAGCCTGTTCTGGCGCGAAATGCTCGACAAGCTGCCGTCCACCATTCTCATTTTCAGAATTGACCCTGATGATCAGGCTCAACTGTTTTTTACGAATCATCAGCTGTCTAAAGACCTCGATTTCAGCCCGGATGAGTATGTTTTGGCATCGGAATCTGAAGGCGGTACCATCGCCTCGGAGCTGAGCGTGCTGGTTGATGAAATCGCTCAGCTAAGCCATTCCGGCAGCGACGGACAGAGCCTGCCGGTGGTGAACCTGAGTACCAAGCAGGGGCAGGTCCGCTCGTTTCAGTACAGCTTCCATGTGTTCCAGTCGCGCTCTACCCGCAACAACTTTATTTCGGTGACACTAAGCCCGGCTTCGGAAGGAGCGCATCGCCACAAAAATATCCATACTAAGGCCACAACAGCCGCCGCCGGCATTTCTGCTTCGGAACCCCCTGCTGCAAGCCCGCCTTTTATCGCCGAATCACCGGTAATGAAGGGGGTCCTTGCCAAAGCCGATCAGGCCTCGCGGCAACCCGGACATATCGTGATTCACGGTGAACAGTCCACCGGCAAACGCACGCTTTCGGAACGTATTCGCAGGATGATGGTCGTCAAATTCGGCTCCTGCGATCAATACGCGGCCGATGCATCCGGTGAAGACGGGTTGATGTCGCTGGAATCGCTGCTGGAAACTGAACCCGAACTTTCATCCGGCTATCGCCTTCCCGGCACCGACAAAACGCTGATCCTTCAGCTTCATCATCTCCATAAAGTAAGAGCCGACCTGCTGAACGAGCTGCTTGAGCGTACGGAGTACGATACCGATTCAGGACGTATGGTGCGCCTCATTTGCACGTCCCGCTACTCAACAGATCAGCTGGTGGATCAGGGTAAAATTCCGGCATCGCTTCTGTATCGCTATACCTTTTTCCCGATCCCTGTTCCTCCGCTGGCACATCGTGAGGAAGATCTACCGGTTATCCTTAAAACGTGGGCGGCAAGGCTTTCCGATGCTCTTGACCTGCATCCGAGGCCCGAATTTACCGATCAGCAGATGAGTCAGCTGCTTGAGTACGACTGGCCCGACAATTTCGACTCGGTAAAGCAAGTCGTGAAAATGGCGGTTCTGGAAAGCAAAGACGGCAGGATGAAGCTTCGTCCCGGCATACAGCTCGAAGGAAAACAGGGCGGCCTTTTCGCACAAAACCTGAAGCCTGAATTAAAACAGGTTATGACCTTCGACGACATGAACCGGATTTACCTGAGGCATGTGCTGGATGTAACCGGCGGCAAAATTTACGGCGAAGACGGCGCGGCATCCCTTCTTGATATGCCGCCCACCACCCTGCAAAGCAAGCTCAAAAAACTTAAGGTGAAGTAGGGTTGAGTTTTGAGTTTTGAGTTTTGAGTTTTGAGTTTTGAGTTTTGAGTTTTGAATTTTGAATTTTGAATTTTGAATTTTGAATTTTGAATGATTTTCTCAAAGAAAATTAGGAATTAAGCTTCGGCTAACTTATAAATTAAATAGCTTTAGAATGCTTATTGATACTGTGCTCTGAAACCGGTTATCTTATGTCCGCACAAAAGGAAAGAGATGTCTATTTCGAGATCTGAGTCATTTATTTGTATCCTACCCAAAGGTTGGCGCCATTTGACCACATGTTTTTAAAAA
>PXDL01000325.1 GCA_003566395.1 Balneolia bacterium
ACTATTTTAGTTCAATCTAACCCGTTCCACCCTGAAACGCGTTCAGGCGTTTTCTCACGGATTGTATAAAATACGATTTTCAGCCGGATAAAGTGCATTCCATCCGCCTTGCTGAATATCTCCTGACTGCCACAGTGAGCTGAAAATCGGGTTGCAATTGAAATAGGTGATCATGATGTTAGCGCTTTTTCGTGTATATTGAGCCTTTATAAACGAATTTGGGAACTTAACTGAATGCCATGCCTACAGTTGTGAATTTTAAAACCATCCCTGAGCTTTTCTATGAACTTTCCCTGAAAACGAAGGGGCGGAACAAAACCGCTTTTGCCTACAAGCCGGGCCCAAACGAGGCCTATCAGGAAATCAGGTGGGAAAAGTTTGTGAAAGATGTTCATGCGCTTGCTGCATATATGATGGATGCCGGACTCAAAAAAGGCGATCGCTTTGCCATTCTGAGTGAAAACAGATATGAGTGGGCGGTCACCGATTTCGCCGGACAAATTATCGGCGGAGTAAATGTATCGTTGTATGCCACGCTTCCTGCCGAGCAGTGCGAATACATTATCAACGATTCAGGTTCCAAACTGTTTTTTGTCTCAACCGGAATTCAGCTCCGGAAGGCCGTGGAAGTGAAAGGCAATACCAAGTCGGTGACCCAGATCATCGCTTTCGATACGCCTCCGGGCAAAAACCTGCTGGAGCATAAATTTGTGCATTTGTTCGACGATGTCCTTGAAAAAGGCCGGGAAATGTACACCAAGTATGCCGATAAAATCACGGCTGCGCTTAAGGATATCAAGCCCGAAGACATCAGTACTTTTATCTATACCTCCGGAACCACCGGGCATCCAAAAGGGGTCATGCTCACCAACGCTAATCTGGTCAGCAATGTGAATGCGGCCCATCAGGTCATAGATATTGGCCCTGAAGACCGCACGTTGTCGTTTTTGCCGCTATGCCACGCTTTTGAGCGCGTAGGCGGATACTATGCCATCCTTGCCGGTAACGCCGAGATATTTTATGCCGAAAGTGTAGATACCGTTTCCAAAAACCTGACAGAGGCCCGCCCCACGGTGGTGATAAGCGTGCCGCGGCTTTTTGAGAAGATGTACAACATCGTGCTGAAAAATGTACAGGAGGGGTCTGCTCTTAAAAAAGGTATTTTCAACTGGGGCATAAATATAGGGCGAAAATCGCAGGACTCTTCCAATCCGCTGGTTAAGATTCAGAAAAAGATCGCGGATAAACTGATCTTCGATAAATTGAAGGAACGTACCGGCGGACGTGTCCGGATTTTTGTATCGGGCGGGGCTGCGCTTCCTTCTGAAATCGGCTCCTTTTTCCAGGCGGCCGGGCTGCGCATCACCGAAGGATACGGGCTTACCGAAACTTCTCCCGTGATGTCGGTGAATCCGTTCGGTAAAGAGCGTTACGGTACCGTCGGGCACGTTATTCCCGGGGTTACGGTCGGAATTCAGCGGGTGGAAGACTCCAGGCTGATAGCCGAGCTCAGCGGCGAAGACTATCCCAGTAAGCTTACCTCCGAAGAAGGAGAAATCCTGTGTAAAGGCCCGAATGTGATGCTGGGCTACTACAACAAAAAGAAGGAAACCAAAGAGGTCATTGATTCCGACGGTTGGTTCCACACCGGCGATATCGGCCGTTTTGTGGATGGCTATCTGCAAATTACCGACCGCCTCAAGCACATGATCGTAAACGCAGGCGGGAAAAATATTTATCCCGGCCCGATCGAAGATAACGTAAAAACGAGCATGTATGTGGATCAGGCGGTGGTTGTAGGCGAAGGGCAGCAGTATATGGCTGCACTTATTGTACCCGATTTTGAAGCCCTGCGCGGCTGGTGTAAGCAACACGACATCGATGCGGGAACCGACCATGAACTGACTCAGCTTGAGGAAATACGCAAGCTTTTTGATAAAGAGCTGAAAACGATGAATAAAAAACTGGCGTCGCACGAGAAAGTCAGAAAGTTTAAACTGCTGACCGAACCGTTCACCGTGGAGAACGGAATTCTTACCCCGACGCTTAAGGTGAAACGAAAAGTGCTCGAACAACGCTATGCTGATTTGATCGCTTCCATCTACAAAGATGATTGAGCGTCCCCTCACTTTTCTGAAACCTTCATCCTACACGAAATAAATGCTCGAAAAAAGAAAACTTGAGTTTCTTGAATCACTCTTGTCCACGCCCAGCCCTACCGGCTATGAAACCGCCGGTCAGCAGGTCTGGCTCGATTACATTTCGCCCCTTGCCGACCGTACCCTCACAGATACCTATGGCTCTGCTGCCGCATTTCTTGACGTTGATCCGGATGCCCTCACGGTTATGCTGGAAGCACATTGCGATGAAATCGGGATGGTTATTCAGCATGTTGACGAAAAAGGGTTTCTATACCTGAATCGCCTCGGCGGCTCCGATCCCGCTATTGCGCGTGCTAAAAAAGTTTCGGTACATTCCGCCAAAGGTGTGGTTCGCGGTCTGGTAGGAAATACCGCCATTCATCTTCAGGACAAGGACAGCAACAAGTCACCGTCCTGGAAAGATCTGTTTGTTGATATCGGGGCCACATCACGTGAAGAAGCCCTCGAAATGGTTCGGATCGGAGACCCGGTAACCTATTCGGAAGACCTCGAATTTTTTACCGACGACCTTTTCGTAGCCCGCGCCATCGACAACCGTATCGGTGGATATATCATCGCTCAGGCATTTGAGGAACTTGCCGCCATGAAAGACCGGTTAAAGGTGAACGTGGTGGCCGTGAATGCCGTTCAGGAAGAAATCGGAGGCTTCGGGGCGCGTATGATGAGCTACCGTCTGCATCCTGATGTGGCGATTGTGACCGATGTAACCCACGCCACCGACAGCCCCGGCATCAACCACAAAGAGCACGGTTTAGTGAAACTGGGCGAAGGAGCGGCCATCACGCACGGAACGGCCAATCAGCGAAAAGTTGTGGAAAAACTTGTTGATGTAGCCGAAAAAGCATCCGTTCCCGTTCAGCATGAAGCTACAAGCGTACGCACGGGCACGGATACCGACAGCATCTTTCACGCCAAAACAGGCGTCGCGTCGGCTCTGGTTTCAACACCCCTGCGCTATATGCACTCGCCTGCTGAAATGGCCAGTCTTAAGGATGTGGAAGCCGTTAAAAACCTGATGACGGCTTTCGTCAAATCTCTCAAAGCGAAGGAATCCTTCTCCCTTTTTTGAGGATTGGCGGTACAGAAAAAAAGTTAACAGCCCGTACGTGCTGATGCTCAACAGGATAGATTTTTTAAATTGATCGCAGGCCGGTAAGGCTGAAATACGCGGACAATTATGTATTTTTGCATTGGTTATAATACCTGACAAAAGGTATGTACAGCTGCCTGCACTTTGGATAGTATTTGAATAGATTTTGAAATCAATCAACCGTAAGTATTATGAATAAACTGTTTGACCGGGAAAGTTTTGAACAAAGACACAACAGCCCCGACAGCATCGATATCCCGGCTATGCTGGAGACCATAGGTGTTGACTCACTCGATGAGCTCATCAGCCAGACCATCCCGGATTCGATCAGGCTTGAGAAGCCGCTGCAACTTCCCGAGCCGCAAAGTGAACATCATTTCCTGGATGATTTCCGCAAAATTTGCATTCAGAATAAAGTGTACAAATCTTACATCGGTATGGGCTATTACGATACGGTAACGCCTCCCGTCATTCAGCGCAATGTGCTTGAAAATCCGGGCTGGTACACCGCCTATACGCCGTATCAGGCTGAAATCGCCCAGGGAAGGTTGGAAGCACTTATAAATTTCCAGACCATGGTGATGGAGCTCAGCGGTATGGAACTTGCCAATGCCTCACTGCTGGATGAAGCGACGGCCGCCGCTGAAGCCATGAGTCTGATGCACGCCACGCGAAAAGGAGACCGGAAGAATGCATCCCGCATGTTTGTAGCCGAGACCTGCCTTCCGCAAACCATCGAAGTACTCAAAACCCGCTCGGAACCACTTGAAATTGAGCTTCATATTGCGCCTGTTGAAGCATTCAATCCCGCTGATGTAACCTATTTCGGAGCCTTGTTCCAATATCCCGACGCAGACGGGGCCGTGGTGGAATTAGAGCCGTACATTCAAAAAGCAGCCGCACATGGTATCAAAACCACCGTGGCTGCGGATTTACTGAGCCTCACTCTGCTAAAAGCTCCCGGAGAGATGGGCGCCGATGTGGTTGTTGGCAGTACGCAGCGTTTCGGCGTGCCTATGGGCTACGGTGGTCCGCACGCGGCTTATTTTGCAACCAGAGAAGAGTTCAAGCGCCAGATTCCGGGGCGCATAATCGGCGTTACGGTCGATCGCACCGGGAATACGGCATTTCGGATGGCGCTTCAAACGCGCGAGCAGCACATTCGCCGGGAGCGGGCTACATCGAATATTTGTACGGCACAGGTCTTGCTTGCCGTGATGGCCGGAGCCTATGCTGTCTATCACGGCCCGGACGGACTGCGCCGAATTGCATCCCGCATACACGGACTGGCCCGCCTGGCGGAAAAAGGAATCGGGAAACTCGGCCTGTCTCAGCTGAATGCCGTTTATTTTGATACATTGAAAATTGAAGTTGAATCGGCCGGGTTCCGGGACGCCGTTCGCAA
>PXDL01000422.1 GCA_003566395.1 Balneolia bacterium
AGTGTTGATGGTGTATTTGAAGAACTGAGCTGAGCATCCATATATACCTGAGCTCGATTTAAAATCAGCGCAAACTTACGGTCAACCTAATTCAGGGATCGACAAAAAAAATTCAAAATTCAAAATTCAACACTCAACACTCAACACTCAACATTCACCATTCACCATTCACCATTCACCATTCAAAATTCACCCTTGGGAGCGGAGCGACCTATCGACTTAAACCCATTTGAAAACACCTTCGTCCGGATCCGTTTTCCGGCGGCTCGTACTCTTCCGTGATTTTACTATATTACTGTGTCAGGTTGATTTCACTTTTCATAAACAGATTCAGTAATGCCTTATACCGTTGTGCCCAGGTATTTCACTCAGGAAACCCTTGAGTACGTCAATACGCTTATAGAAGCGTTCGAAGATAATCTCACCCTGTATGCCGAGCGGCTTCTATGGTGGAATCAGAAAGTTAATCTGCTTAGCCGTACTACAGACCTAAAGACCATCGAAAAGCACATTGTGCACAGTTTGCTAATTGCCACGGCCGGCACCTATCCCAAAGAAAAAGTTCTGATTGATGTGGGCAGTGGGGGCGGGTTGCCCGGCATTCCCCTGGCCGTCTGTTTCCCCGAAAAAGAGTTTGTATTAATAGACCGTATCTCGCGAAAATGTGCCGCCATGAATGATATGGTCGGAACCCTCGGTCTTAAAAATGTACATGTAGAGACGTCTTCTTTTGAAATGTTTCACGTGGAACATCCTTCATTTGGGTGGATGAGTAAGCACGCCGTGAAGCTTGATGATTTTTTCAGCCACGCCCGAAACTATCCCCATGCCAAGGCCTATTTCTTAAAAGGTGAAGACTACAAGCAAGAGCTTGACGGAATTGATCTCGATCTTAAAGTGCTTGAATATCCGATTGACGAGTATCTTGATGATCCGTTTTACAGCGGAAAACGCGTGCTTATGATCGAACAGGTTTCTTAACACCATCACACTAAAACGGACCTCTACTATGAATTCAACCGAACGTCGCCTCAACTTACTGGTGCTGCTTCAAAGTAATCAAAACTGGAATGTGAACCAGATGGCAGAGCATTTCGGGGTCAGCCGCCGGACAATTTTCAGAGATTTGAAAACCTTTTCGGAACTCAATATCCCGGTCACCTATGATCGCGATACGGGCTATGGAATGATGAAAGGCTTTTCCATTCCACCGATTATGTTTACGCCAAAAGAACTTTCCACCGTGTTGGTCGGCTTGTCGTTTGTGGAATCTCAGGTTGATGAAACTATGGTAAAGGATGCGCAGGCCGTGCAGTATAAAATCAATTCGGTACTTCCTACCGATGAGTTGAAGCGCTTTATGAAGAGTCTTGGTGAGAAAACTATAGTAGATCCGTATAAAAAATATGCGGCTGAAAAACGAAAGGGGGGCGACTGGTTTACTATTGCCAATGCTATTTCGAAGCAACATGAAATCACCTTCAGCTATATTTCGATGAAGGAAGAAACCAAAACATCCCGTCAGGTCAGGCCTTTTCTACTTGTCTATTTTACCGATCACTGGACGCTCATCGGGTACTGTAAAACACGAAAGGGCATACGCAGTTTCAGACTTGACCGGCTTACCGATGTTGAACTCACGCCTCACGCGTTCAACCTTAATCGGGTGCCGGGAGAAAAATCACTGCTGTTCCGTACCAAGGATGAAGCTATTCAAATCAAGGTACGGGTTCATGCCGACTCGGCCGATCGTTTTAAGATTTCGGTCCCGGCCATAATCGAAAAGCAGGAAGTCAAAAAAGACGGGGTAGAGTACACCTTCTCGTTCGATAATCTTGATTACATCAATGAGTGGCTGTTCGCTTTTCATAATCATATTAAAGTACTTTCACCCGAGTCGCTGGTTCAAAAGAGGGTGATGATGATCCGGGATATGCTCAAAAGTATTTAATGTTCCACGTGAAACCTTAGACAGGAGAAGGGTATGAAAACAGTGATGCAATGGCTTCATGATGGGGTGGACAGTCTGGATAAAGACTTCATGACAGCTGAAGGATGTATGGCTGTAAAAGCGGTAGCTAAACTTAAGGAGCTCATGCCTGGAGAATCTGATCGGATGGACCTGCTTGCAGAATTATGGGTGGAACGTGATGGAAAAGGCATGAACTGGGAAACAACCGGAAGTGCGGGCGGACGTGATGAAACACAGCTCCGGCTGAACATCATGGGGAGAATGAAAACCTGGAGCCCGGCTCTTACAACTGTTGTGACGTTCTACTTTAGGTCGTCCGATCCATTGTTATATCAGGAGGCGGCAATCACGATCGGAAAGCATATCGGTCGGGATGAAGAACTCAGAAACTACATCAAAGAGTATGCCCGGCTTCATAATATTGATTTGGAAGCTCCGGTTCGGTTAAGTGCCAAAAGGTCTTCGCGTAGGTTGGCTTTGGTATGCGCGGCAGATACAAACCGCAAGTTAGAATTACGTATTCCGGAAAGCGGCTTAAAAGACAAGCGTCAGGCTCATTTGAGCGACCTGATTATTCTGTTTCGAATCTATCACTTGTTGTTAAGCAGCATCACCGGAATAACAGAACTCAGGCAGTTGATCGAACAGGCCGCCACGGTAACAGATGATGCACTGAATGCAGAAAGTGTATTGAACCGGAGAGCGGGTTTCAGGCTGGGTCAATTAATAAGTACCGTCGGACGAATTGATCCTTCCGGCATAAGCACACGGTTGTCCGGCATTTTGATAAGATTGCTACATAGGTATTCCTCAACATCCGATGCAGCGCAAAAAATGATGCTGCTCGATAGCATCGATGAAATCATTCGCGTGGCCCTGACCATCCCCGAAATAAACCTGCAAAGCGTACTGCAGGAAATAGAATCCAAGAGTGATAGACATGCCCTTAACTGGGTAAAGCTCAGGGTGAAAACGTATATGGTCAGAAGCGGAATAGAATCGGATTTGCAGGGGTATAAGTATTTGTTTATAAACGAGATATATGACTCTTCATATCCTGAGTGGTGGCCGGTATTCCTCGGTGTGAATGAGGATACGAAGGGCGATGGATTTATGCAGGACAGGGCGGGACGAAGGAAAAAATTGTTAGTCGAAATCGACCGAATGACCGAATCAGACGAGACGTGGGATAAACTACCGGTTCAGGAGCAGGCGCTTAGTGGATTTATCTGGCTGGACCTTTGCAGGCATGCGTATGAGCAGGCGGTTTCACAGGAGGAAAAAGATCAGGCTAAGGAAAAGCTTGCTCAGGCATACCGCACGCTGCTGGATCGCATGGACGCCGGAAAGCCCTATCTTGACTCATCGCTAATCCACAGCATGAGCGATGAGCAGGGGCTGCTGAAATTGCTCGGCCTGGGTTCCGAGGCGGTTCCGGTCTATGATGTGGCGGATGCACTCGAGAACAGAATGCGGGTGGGCATAGGCAGCAATACTAATTTTGACGCAGCCATCTTTTTGTTCAGAATTGCGGCCATTCAGCCTGTTGCCGGCTTCCGTCTGTATTTTAGTGAGCTGCTTGAAAACCGGACCTACATTAATCCCGATGGTACCGAAATTCCGGTGCGCCGATGGTTGACGTACTTCTTTGATTCGGACAACCAATCGGAGGAAGAGTCGGAACCTGCCGGTTCACCCTTTTTTGATGTGTATGTGAAATGGCGGAAAAATTCATTTTCAGACTCTCCGGAAAATGAAAGCATCACTAAAAGCCTGGAAGGATTTTGCCGGATGCTGGCGGGAGAAGGAGACAGACCGGGATTGTCGGATGTTTTAAATCGGCTGGATAATGGTCGCGGAGAATCAGACAGTGCAGAATTACGGCGAATAGCTGAATCCATAAGAGTGAGGCTTGCCGCCCTTAAATTACACGGCTTAATGGAATCGGCTCAGGCACTGCACGCAGCAGATGATATAGCCGGCAGCGTGAAGCAGGTAGAGGAAATAGCCTCAAAATGGACCGGACGCCGGCTCTCGGGGCGAATTAAAGACATGGCCGAACGCATCAGGGGTTTGCTGAATAGCTATAAATCGGTAACGGCGCGCATCACAACAGAAATGAACGCGCTGCTGAAAAAGAAAATAGTTGAAAGGGCGGAAGCGCTGCGTTCCGTATTGAGACCCTTACAGGATCTTCCGGAAGGAGAAATCAGGTATCGCATCGGTGCATTTGTGGTGGAGGCCTTGTTGATGCACACTCATAAGGGGGAATTAAAAGTTCTGCTGCAGAACAAGGGCGGCAGGTCGGACGCATGGATGCAGGAGTTTCGGCTACTCTCCATAATGCTGGAGCCGGAGTCGGGCCTGATTCCGGATACGGAAGAAGTGAAAGAGGTGATGACGGCTTCCTGGCTGAGGTTGGCGGAAGCCGCTATGCAAGCCGGACACGAAAACCGTCTTTTCAGGCTGATCGAACCCGGAGCTATGCAAACGCTGTATGAGCACCCGGCATGCCGCGGAAGGCTGAGCGATATTCGGCATTGGTATCTGAACCGGTATAATGTGCAAAAAGCATGGAGGGTAAGCCGTATCGCCAAAACCGAATCGGGCACGGATTGGCTGTATCCCTTACGATTAAACAGTTTTTTAGGACACTATAACGCAGTCTGGGTCGCGCTGTTAAT
>PXDL01000188.1 GCA_003566395.1 Balneolia bacterium
CGTAAAACTGAACACTTCCGACCACAATCCGTCTCCCGACGAATTGCTTCCTCGCACCCGCCAGAAGTATTCGGTAGCTTCTTCAAGGTCCGTTATCGGGTAGCTCGTCTCCGACAGACCTGAAACCTGAATTACGGTCCCGGTAAAAAGCTCGCCGGTACTTAACTCAAGCGAATAGGAAGATGCGAGGACTGCCGGTTCCCACTCAAACGTGAGCTCGGTTTCAAGGCCTTCGCTTTCATTGGCCGGAAATTGGGGAGTCGGCCGCCCCGGAGGTGGATCAAGCGTAAGGGCAAGGAAAGCGTTAAGGCGTCCGCTGCCAAGCTGACCCGCGTAAGACGGATTTTCCGAATCAATATTTATGGTGGTGTTCACAAGACGGCTTACCAGTTCCTCATTGGTGATGCCGGGGTAATGCGAGGCAATCAAGGCCGCCACTCCCGCCACGTGAGGTGAAGCCATGGAAGTTCCGTGTTTGAAACTGTATCCACCGGAGTTACTTGTCAGATCGGTGCTGTACACGCCCCCGACAAGGTTACCCGAGAAAATTTGTCCGCCGGGAGCCGACAGGTCCACACTGGATCCGAAATTTGAGTAGAGGGATTTCTGATCGTTGTGATCGGTAGCGGCCACCGATAAAACGGGAGGATAGGCGGCGGGAAAAAAACTGGCTCCCGTATTCCTGTTCCCGGCCGATGAAATAAAAACACCTCCGGCAACCGGGCCGGAAACCTCGCCGTTTTCATCATATCCGGCAAACTCAATAAAATAATCGATCGCATCGCGAACCACCTCCGGGAAAACGCCCGCTTCGCGATACCCCCAGCTGTTATTTGAAATCACGGCTCCCATGTCGGCGCCCATAACAATGCCCGCGGCGGTCCCCGCCGATCCGGCTCCTACGCTTCCGTCTCCCGACGGATCAGGTTCAAACATTCGGGTAATCATCAACCGGGCGCCGTCTTCCTGACCGTTTCCGCCGGCTATGCCCGCTACGCCGATTCCGTTTGCGTTCTCTGCCGCAATGGTGCCTCCCACGTGCGTTCCGTGCCCGTTGTGATCGTCGATTTCTTCATTATCGGAGACCACATTCCAGCCGTGCAGTCCGGTTTCCGGATCCTGCCATAACATATTTACTAAATCGGGATGCGAAAGATCAATTCCCGTATCCATTACCTGTACAATCACATCCGGCGATCCGGCCTCAAGACTCCACGCCGCTACGAGATCGATATCTGCGCCGGGCGTACCGCCGGTGGTTCCGTCATTTTCATAATGCCACTGCTGGTAAAACTCAGGATCATCCCAACCCGATGCCGGTACGGTATTCTCATCTCCGGCTTCAGCCTCCGGTATCGTCAGAAGCTCGTGGGAAACGGCCCGGATGTCGGCTTCGGCCCGTTCAACGCCGGGCTGATTTTCCATCATTTCAACCACTTTTTCCGGCTGCTCTCCGGAGCTGTACGCAATCGTGTACCAGCGGTCGAGTCCGGCCATACGATGCCGTTCTTCAAAACGGGCAGGCGCCCGAAATACCGGTTTTATGCTTGTTACCACCGCTTCTTGAAAGGCTGCATCCAGCCCGGTCAGGCCTGTGCGAAAATCGGCCGTCCCGGATTCACCTGTTCGCAATTTCTCCTGCACCTGCTCACTGAAACGGATATTCACAACTCCGGGCGTCTTGTCGTTTGCGGGCTGCGCGATCACAGAACCCGGCACCAAAGCGGTGCCAATAAAGACCGCGACAATCGAAACAAAACTCAAATACCGATGGGGAAGTGTAGAGAAGAGCATAATAGAAAATGATTTACATCTGAACGTACAACCGGAGTACCGATGCGTTTGTTGAACCGTCCCGGCCTTTCAAGTATTCATGAACGTTAAAAGATACTAAATTATGATTTACTCTTGCGAGTGAGGCCGCCTGCTCGTGAATTTCTATGATTTATCCATTTTTGAGATTTTCGATTTCGCGACGTAACGATTTCGTTGAACGAACAGATCGCAAATCGCTAAATCGCTACGTCTTTCAAATCGCTCAATCAATTTTCAGATGCCTTTGCCTGCCCGGGAATTATTATGATTTACCGATTTTTGAGATATCCGATTTCGCGACGTAACGATTTCGTTGAACGAACAGATCGCAAATCGCTAAATCGCTACGTCTTACAAATCGCTCAATCAATTTTCGAATACCCTTGCCCGCTCGGGAATTACTATGATTTAACGATGTTTGAGATATCCGATTTCGCAACGTAGCGATTTCGTTGAACGAACAGATCGCAAATCGCTAAATCGCTACGTCTTACAAATCGCTCAATCAATTTTCAGATGCCCTTGCCTGCCCGGGAATTACTATGATTTAACGATGTTTGAGATATCCGATTTCGCCACGCAGCGATCTGAGTTCAGCACGTGAGAAAACTTCCATTGACGATACCCTTCATGCAAACATATTTACATCTTACCCGCACCAATCTTCAAAACCTTAAAAATAACACTTGAAAAGTCTTAAGGATTTTCAGTATTTCCCATCCTTATAGATTCTTATGTTGTTGCATGCGGCCTGAACCACCGAGGGGTATTCAGATGAACTGAACAGTTTTTACGGAACATCTGCTTTTTACACTAATAAATACGGGCGTATGCAGCAAATTCCTGTAATCCTTCCACTCAACCTTTACCCATGAGTCAATCTACTGATACACCCGAAAAATCAGGGCCGTTGCAGCGGTTTCTGGATTTTATTGAAAAAGTCGGGAATAAACTCCCCGATCCTGCCATGTTGTTTTTCTTTCTGCTGGTGCTGGTCTGGATTTTCTCTTTCCTGCTTTCTCCATTTGATTTCGGCGAAACGCACCCGCTGACCGGCGCCGATCTGAATGTCAATAATCTGCTTACCGGCGACAGCCTGGCCGGTTTCCTTGCCGACATGATCCAAACCTTTGTACTCTTTGCGCCTTTGGGTATCGTTTTGGTTGCCATGCTGGGAGTCGGCGTTGCAGAGCACTCGGGATGGATAGATGTAGGCCTGAAAAAACTGCTCGGATTTACTCCTGCTTCCCTGCTCACTCCTATGCTGATCCTCATCGCCATTGTGAGTCATACAGCCGCCGATGCGGGATATGTACTTGTGATACCGCTCGGCGGGGTGATATTTTACGCAGCCGGGCGTCATCCGCTGGCCGGTATAGCCGCCGCGTTTGCCGGAGTTAGCGGAGGTTTTTCAGCCAACTTTATCCCCTCGGCCATCGATCCGCTCTTGATGAGTTTTACCCTCGAAGCCGCGCGTATCCTGGATCCGGAGATTGCTTTGAATCCGCTCAACAACATCTACTTCACGGCCGCATCCTGTTTGCTTATCGTGGGTATAGGCTGGTATATAACCGATAAAATTGTAGAACCCCGCCTCAAGGATGTTGAAGTGGACGGAGACGAAGACGAGATGCCGCAAATGGAGGAAGTTTCACCAAAAGAGAGCCGCGCATTCTGGTTTGGTTTCGGAGCCATGATTCTCGGTTTGGTCGGGCTCTTCTTCTGGGCATGGCCGGAAGGTTCGGCCCTCAGGGATCCTAACTGGGATAACCCCGAAGTCAGCTCTCTGTTCTCTTTCCAGGCTCCGCTGATGCAGGCCATTGTTCCGCTTATTTTTGTGCTTCTGCTTATTCCCGGCGTGGTTTACGGGTATGCGTCAGGTAGATATTCCAGCTCCAAAGACATGATCAACAACATGACCAAGTCGATGGAGAGCATGGGTTATTATATTGTGATGGCGTTTTTCTGCGCGCTGTTTATCGACGCCTTCGCTCAGTCTAATATCGGCTTGCTGATAGCCATTAAAGGGGCCAACGCCCTGCAGGCAATGGCGCTTCCGGGACAGGTAACCATTGTGGGTATCATTTTGCTCAGCGCATTTGTGAATCTGCTCGTAGGGTCGGCTTCCGCAAAATGGGCGCTCATCGCACCTATTTTTGTACCCATGCTTATGCAGCTCGGCATCTCCCCGGATTTAACACAGGCCGCTTACCGCGTAGGCGATTCGGTTTCGAATATCATAACCCCTCTGCTGCCTTATTTCCCGCTTGTAGTGGTATTCTGCCAGCGCTACGTGAAGAACACCGGAATCGGCACGCTCATCTCCATGATGCTTCCCTATTCGATCATTTTCGGCATTACCTGGACCATCTTCCTGTTGATTTACTGGGCGCTCGGTATTCCGCTGAGTTTTGAAGCCAACTATGTATATCCGGCTCCCTAATTTCTGAAATAAACTAAAAAAGGGCACGGATTTGGTTTCGTGCCCTTTTTTTGTGCGCGAACCTGGTGGAAGAAATTTTGAATGGTGAATGGTGAATGGTGATTTTTTTTTCAATCAAATAATTTGCAATAACCAATAAGGGTTAAGGGATGGGTCAAATACTTCGATGGCGCATGAATTTTAAATTTTCAACCACTGGTGTCCGGTTAAAACCAGCGAATCCATCGAAAGTGCCGAATAGACTTTTTTTGCCGGTATCTTTTTAGTAAACCTGTATCAAACCCCCATTGGTTTGATGTAGTCTTGTAAGTCCGATGTCGAAATAAGCTTCTTTTAACTTTTGTGCGGACAAAAGGTAACCAAAAACCGCCGGCTGGAAAAAATGGCTAAAC
>PXDL01000282.1 GCA_003566395.1 Balneolia bacterium
AAGAGATGTTTATAAGCGGTGCGGAAAACGTCTATCCCGCTGAGGTGGAACATGTGTTTCGTACGCATCCGGCTGTGCGGGAGGTGGCCGTAGTGGGCGTGCCCGACCCGAAGTGGGGCGAGACGGGCAAGGCGTTTATTGTACTTAACGAAGGCCATCACCCTGAACCCGGCGAGCTGAAATCCTGGGCAGTGGAGAAGCTTGCCAAATACAAGGTGCCTTCGCATTACGCCTTTATACGCGAGCTGCCGAAAAGCGACAGCGGTAAAATCCTGAAACGCAGGCTGAAGGAGGAGTGACGATGAACCGCGAAAAAACCATCCATGATCTGAAGCCGGGTGAAAGTGCCTCTTTTACCAAAACCGTTACGGAAGCCGATGTAAATGCTTTTGCAGGACTGACCGGCGATTTCAATCCGCTGCATGTGGATGCGGTTTATGCCGGAAAATCCCGGTTTGGAGGGCGTATTTCCCACGGAGCATTGTTGTGCGGACTTATTTCCACGGTAGTGGGAATGAAGCTTCCCGGCCCTGGAGCGCTGTATGCCTCCCAGAGCCTGAAATTTTTGAAACCGGTGTTTATCGGCGATACCATCACGGCCTCGGCCGAGATTACAGAGCTGATACCGGAACGAAACCGAATAGTACTAAAAACACGCTGCATCAACCAAAACGGCGATGCAGTGGCGGAGGGAGAATCGGTGCTGCTTCCCTCGAAGACAGGCAGCACATCCTGAACCCTACAATCTTATCCAGAACCAATAATCAACAAAACAAGGAAATACAATGAAAAAAATTATACCTCTTCTGTTAATAAGCGCACTTGTATTCGCAGGTGTTGCCTGTGATTCAGATTCAAGCGCAAGCGCGGAACTCGACGTTTCTGTAAGCAATATTGATTTCGGAGAAACCCGTACGGGAGAAACCTATTCCGAAAATATAACGGTATCTAACCTCGGGGATGTCATGCTCGAAGACGTACAGGTTGCGGTTGACGGAGCCGGATTCAGCGCCGAACCCGTACAGTTCGAACTGGGCGTGGGTAACTCTCAGGAAGTTGTTGTTAACTTTATGCCTGAAGCTGAAGGCGACTACAGTGGTACGGTAACTGTTTCGGCTGTAAGTGAAAACCTGGTAAGCAGCGTAAACCTTGCTGCGTTTACTGTTGATGCTATCGCAGGCACCTGGGAATCCGAGGGCGAAGATATTGCTCCGGGTTTGGCCGGTCCTCCCTTCAACAACGTGCGAATTGAGGCGATTTTTAACAGCGATAACACCTATAATGTAGAGTCTGAGGATACGGAAGGTGCGATCATCCTTTTTTCAGGAACATGGCAGGCAACCGCTCCCAACGATGAGGGCATTCGCGGTATAACCCTGAACCAGTCCGAGCCGGCAGCACTTGTTTCAAGCGGTATTTTCCGTATAAACGGCAACCGGATGGAATATGAAGTGATTCAGGAAGGTCTTACCGGCGTTGAACCCCCGACGGTGGAAGGCGGGTTCGGCAGCACGCTCATTGGCGGCAATCCTACAGGTGAATTCTGGATTCAGCGCTACGACCGCGTAGATTAAATTTACAGATACGCACGTAATTATCCGTCCGGCTTTACGATGGCCGGACGGATAGATTGTAAGCTGAAGAAAGCTGCGCCCCCCGTCTGCCTGAAAACATATTCTTGCAGATGATGCATTGCAAAAATCCCCGAAATTCAACTCTTTAAAACCGTGAGAGCCCTATGAAGTTTCTCATATTCCTGCTAATGTGCGGGCTGATGTTCACCTTGCCGGCCCATGGACAAACCGTTCAGGAAGAAAACCTGCCGCCCCGATCCGAAGAAGATCGAAAACGACTCACCGATCCCCTTCCGGGCGAATTTCAGTTTATCGGATACTCGTTCACCCGAACCACCACAACAAATGTTACCCCTGTCAACAATGTGCTTCAGGGGCAGGTCATCGGGCGGTTGTTCGGTCCCAACTCAACCGAAACGGTGGACCGTGCCGCATTTTATACCGAACAGCGGTTTGTACCCTTGTTTGTGTACAGCCCTTCCATTCTGGACGGCTATGCCACCTTCAGAGGATTGTTCAAGATTGATTACACCTGGGGCGATCAGGCCTACGGTATCGGGAACAACCGCGGAGGTGCCATCAGCGGCGGGCAGATCAACCTTCAAACCCTCATGGCCAATGTGGATCTGCGTCCGCCGGGCGGATGGTGGAATGTAGTGGTCGGGCTTCAGCGTATTTTCGACAGCCCGTACGATCCCAATGTGAACACCCTCGATTTTTTTCAGAATACCGGATATAAGCTGTCGTTCTGGGGAACACAGGCGGTGGGGGTAAGCTGGTTTATGCGGCCCCATCAGGCCATAAACGCGCGCCTGGGGTTTTTCCAACTCTGGGAAAATCAGATTTCAAGGGATGATGATGTCTTTATTGTGATGGGCGACATCAGCACGCGCCCGCACCCGAAGCTGGAACTTGGGTTTAATGCCTGGTACCTGAGGGATACCGCCAAAGGCGCCGGAGGAATTTCAGTACTCGGCCAGGGCCTGACCAGCGGACTTGCGGCATATAACGGTGCTCCGCGCATCAACTTTCAGGGAGCCTCAACACAGACCTACAAAGCAGACCTGTTCTGGGCCGGAACCAACCTGAGCTGGAACAGAGACTTTGTGCACGGAAACCTGGCGTTGAACGGATTCGCTATTGCAAACTTCGGTAATATTTCTCCTGTTGATCCCGCTTTCGACGACGTGAACGTGCTCGGAGCCACCTTCAACACGACTGTGAGTTACCGCTACGGCATGACCAATAACGACCGCGTTTGGCTGGAAGGCATCTACACAACCGGAGATGAGGAGGGCGCCGGAGACGGAACGCTCAACAGCGTGCTCACCGGAAATATCTGGGGTTCGCCAGTCGGCATTTACAGCTCCCACCGCGCGCTGCTTCTCTTTCCTGATCCTCAGGTCGTGAACCGGTATTACTCTATGGTGCACGATATTTCCAATATGGGCCTGGGCGTTACCGGAGGTTCACTGAATGTTATGCGTGATATTATACCGCACCGGTTCAGCGCAAAAGCCGGCGCCGCTATCGCCTACAGTAACAATACCCTGCCGGGTGGAGGTAACCATATCGGGACGGAAATCAACGGAGAGCTGAAATACAATCTGCGCGTTTTCCTCACGCTCGGTCTGAGCGCGGGCTATGTCTTTACCGGGGATTTCTATGATGCCCCGCGATCAACAAGTTCAGGCATGGCTCCGGATAACCCCTGGGTGGCGTTCCTGACCCTCAACTGGCTGATGTTTTAATCCACGTATTTAATGACACAGATTATGAAAAAGTTACTTCTGATCAGCCTGACCGTGTTTTTAATGTCCTGTGCGGGCGTTCGCTATGCCGACAAGCCTGCTCTTGAATTCCAGGATATCGATTACGGCTTCGACGTTCATTTTACCAAAAGCGAACCCCGCATCGCCTATATCGATGAAGGCAGCGGAGATCAAACGCTGCTTCTGGTTCACGGCCTGGCCAGCAATGCCGGTTTCTGGCGCTACAATATTGAAGCCCTGTCCCGCGAGTACCGCGTAATCGCCCTCGATTTGCCCGGCTACGGAAAGTCTCAAAAGGGCGATTATCCCTACGGCATGCATTTCTGGGCGGAAACCATCAGCGGGTTTATTGATGAACTCGGTCTGGAAAACGTGGTGTACGCCGGTCATTCCATGGGCGGGCAGATCGGCATCACCCTGTCTGTCGAATTTCCCGATTCCATTGATGAACTGGTGCTCGCCGCCCCGGCCGGAGTCGAGAGCTTTTCACCGGGCTCGGCAGACTGGCTGGCGGGTGTGTTCACTATGGAAGGGGTGAAACGGACGCCCGAACCGCAAATCCGGTCCAATCTATCCATCAACTTCTACCGCTGGGACAACGAGTGGGAATGGATGGTGGAAGAACGGGTGCGTATGGCAAAAGCCCGCGAGATGGATGAATTTGCCTATACCGTGGTGAATTCGGTAAGCGCCATGCTTGATGAGCCGACCACCCACCGGCTGCATCATGTTGCCCATCCCACATTGATTGTTTATGGCCGCTACGACGGACTGATTCCCAACCGCTATCTGAATCCGGGATTCCCGTCCGACGTCTTCAAAAAAGCTCATGAGGCCATACCGAACAGCACTCTGGTGGAAATCGACAACGCCGGGCACATGCTGATGATTGAGAAACCGGAGGCATTTAATACCGCGATTTCAAGCTTCCTGAACAGCGGGCAACCATAAGCAGCATGAATGCAGCGGTCAGGCGGAAACGGGAAGGCCTTTTTTCTATTCGCGTGAGCGGACAGAAAAAAGGCCGGCCGGTGCTTTTCATTCACGGAAACACCAGCACCTCCGCCTTCTGGGAACCGCTGATGCAGTGCCTTAATCCCGACCGCTGGTTCGGGATTGCGCCCGACCTCAACGGCTTCGGCGATACACACGTTCGCCCCGTAGATGCGCGTACCGGCGTCTCCGACTGGGCGGCCGATATTATTAGTTTGACCGACCGGCTCGGGATTGATAAGGCGGTGTTGGTATGCAGCTCGCTGGGCGGTATTGTGGGATGGAAACTTCTGGCCGATCA
>PXDL01000396.1 GCA_003566395.1 Balneolia bacterium
AAACCGACCCGCATCAAGCTCACGGAGAACCTGCTGCTTGAAAGCTTCACTATACCGAATCGTCGTCCGCATATCCACCTGCCTTTCACTTGCAGGTGTCAACCTATATCAGGACGGGACACCCTTTCTTAAGTCTACAGTCTGCGGTCTGCAGTCTGTAGTCTATTGTTAGAGATGATTATTTCGCTAGCGCTCATGGTGAGGGTATCAAGGTTGCAAGGTTGCAAGGTATCAAGGTTGCAAGGTTGCAAGGGTACAGGCCCCGCATTTTGCGGGGTAAAGTTACACCAGAGAAAGGCAGGACATAGGTAATCTTGGTTATTTTACAAAGCAGTGCTTTTATCCAAAAAACTCGAAACCTCTTCAACAAAGCGGGTTGCCTCGTCTATACGGGTATCGACTTGTTCAAAAGAAAGAGTCAACAGGTCATCATAATCGGCATCCGATCGATCCTCAAATGCCTTCTGAAGCGCACGGCCATGTGCCCGATCAAACATACCTGCTTTCACAAAATCGCGCTGAAAAAAGGCTATTAATCCCGAATGTGTTTTGCTCAAATACTGCCGTTCAAGAGCCAGTGCGGAAACAGCATGAAACATTGCGTAATAAATCCGGTTGGCTGCGCCTCGCAAAGATTGACGGTCTCTGAGAACTTTAGCATCCTCTATTGCCTCACGCGCACTCTCAAGGCGGTGTGTTATTAAGAATTTTCTTTGATCATCTGATATAGTCATACCATGACCGACTCATGCAAAACCGTTTCAATAAATGGAGACTTTGCCGCTTCCTGGGCAAGCATATCCGTTGTGCGATAGTGTATGTCCAATAGAGCCCCGGTAGCTGCAGATATATCTAGAGCCACATCTGCCACCGCATCTCGATCTTTCTCTAAAGGCTTCACCCGCGTTTCCAGTAATAAATCATAGTCAGAATGCGGCATTCCTGCCCCTCTAGCACGACTTCCAAACCAGTAAACAGCAACCAGCTTGGAACCGAGGGTCTCACGAACCCGTCGACTAAAGTCAGATATAACATCATCTTTGTTTATCATCTTCATGTTTGAATTAAAACAGAAAGGAGCCTGGACAACAATCCCCAAATAAGACCTTAGACATTAGACCATAGACCTTAGACCGAAGAGGCCGAGGGATTAGACCACAGCGCTGGTGACGCGGGCGAGTGTCTGCGAAACTCGTCCCGTCTCGGCTTCCACTGAACGAATCAGACCCGCCAGCACTTTGAGACTCTCATCCGTTTGCGACATCAGCTCTGTTGTTTTCTCCGAATTTAAATAGCCCAGGCGGCCGGATAAATGAATGAAGTATCGCGTTTCACTCAAAGACCCCCGCGCTATGTATAGAAAATGTAGATAATCTTTTTTCGAGTTCCTCGCTGCTCCTTCCGCTATATTAGCAGGCACCGAGTACGCCGCTCTTCGAATCTGGCTTGTCAGTGCATACATCTCGTCTTTAGGAAAGTCTTTCGTAGCTCTATAGATTTCAACGGTAAAATCGTCCGCCAAAGCCCACGCTTTTATTTTAGTATAGTCGCTCATTTTTCCCTCCGTCTGCGGTCTGCCGTCTGCAGTCTGCGGTCTGCAGTCTGCGGTCTCGTCGGCGGCGGAGCCGCCTATCCGGTTTTTGTCGCCAATCTCATATTTGCGCGGGAGGAAGAGGAGAAACATTCTCATAGGGCCATTCGCTTGATGCCCTGTTTCAAAACGGGTACATTGAAATTTACGAGCAGTCCAAACCGTTCGAAGCAGTTCTCGGCAAAGTTGCCGACGGAGTTAGTTTCGCAGGAGTTCGCGAGGCAGTCAACGATGGGTGAAGAAGCCAACCATTGCGCCAACTTTGCCGTAAGCTCCACCGCCCCTAACGGCTTCGTCAACCATGCCGAGAACTCCGTCGACTCTCTGCTTGTCTCGTGACTCTCAATTATTGTTGTGCACAGCATAATAGCCACCGGTCTTTGGGGCACCTCTAAACTCTATTATCCCCCGATCCTTAAGATCTTTCAGTCGCCGTTCAACTGTCCTTCTAGGTGTATTGAAAAACTTGCATAACTCGCTACTCCGCTTACCTGGATGTTCTGAAATAAAGTCCAACAACTCATTTACTCCGCCATTTACTCCGCCATTTACTCCGCCATTTACTCCGCCATTTACTCCGCCATCCGGTGCCACGGCATCCGAGAATAACGTGATCGAGAAACTGAATTCATCAAAATTGAATTCGGCCGACGGCAACCCCGCCTTTTCTAAAGCCTGATTAATCCGCATAACCCCGGAACCCATCTTCTCGACATAAATCGTTCGCATGAGCATAGAAGCGATTAATCGATTTCGTGTGCGACTGAACTTACCGAAATCCTCCCGCCGAAGCCAAGGAACCAAACCACCTGGGTTTGATACGGTTATGTGATTCCGGAATACTTCGACCATCACATCACCGGATGCATCAAAATAGTCTCGGTGAAGCAAGGCATTTACAACTGCCTCACGAACTGCAGCCTCAGGATATTGCGGAATTTCCCGGCGTCTTAGCGAATCAATCTCAAACCGGACATCGATGTGGCGTTTCAGGTAGGTCAACGCTGCCTCAATATTCCCAAGGAGTCCATCACTATAGATTTTACGATCCAATATATCGACCTTATTATCGCCCTTATAAACGGCACATACAATTGGTGCACTCTTCAAAAAACGAGACGGCTCTTTGCTAAACATTAAGACGCCCGCATTTGTCATCGAAAATTTTTCGTCGACCTCGCGCAAAACCTCAAGGTTTATAAGCATTTCATGCAAAGGTAAATCGGTCGTCAATCCCGCAGCGGACAAATATGCAGTCACCTTGTTCTCATCAATATCGGACGAGCAGTCAAAAGCAGAGCAAACCTGCTCATCAAAACGCAAGTGCCCCGAACAGATCCCCATCGCGAAAACCTCGTCACGGCTCATCTTCTGAGAGTTTGCCCCTATCCGCATATAGAAACCTTCTGAGCAGGTATGCGGCTTGTTCATGCTTTCGGGAACATCAACGACAAGTACCGAACCGACGGTTTCTAATTGAATTGGAATCGGTGGATCACAGTTTCTTGCAATATCCTGAATCTGAGATCGAAGACGATTATCAATCGGTATGCCTATAACACGCGAATCATCGGCCACACCAAGGCACAACCGACCTCCGGAAGCATTGGCAAATGCCACAATCTCGCGGGCAAGCGCCTTATCGGCGCGCTCCTTGAACTCAATAAAAAGCCCCTCGCCCTCTGATAAAACAAACGCTAACTCTTCTTCTGTCATACTGTTTTTCGAACGGTGCGGTTTCGGTATATGGGAATATCGCATAACATTCTCTCAACATCCAGACCAGAGGGGGTCAACCAGAGGGGGTCAGTCCTATATTTTCGTTATTTTTGCCGGGTAGGCCTTTTTCAGACTGCAGACTGCAGACTGCAGACTGTAGACTTTTTTCGGATCCAGAGGGGGAGAAATCGCCGCTTTGCGGCGATTTAGACTGCAGTCTGCAGTCTGCGGTCCTATTCCCGTCCCCTCCCAGGTCTGCGGTCTGCGGTCTGTGGTCTCGTCGGCGGCGGAGCCGCCGACGCCCCCAGAGGGGGTCAGTCCTATATTTTCGTGATTTTTGCCGGCCGGGCTTAAAGAACGGTCTGCTCACTTTTGCTTTTTCTTGATGAGATACTTGAGACGATCGAACCGGTGGAATTTTTCCACCAGTTCAAGTTTCTCCGCCTTGTTTAGCTTATCAAAGCGCAAGAGCTACACAAATGGATTTCTAATATCAAGATCCTCAAGATTCCTGAAATCATCTGTATTGCGCGTAACCAAGGTTGCTCTATAGATCCGGGCCGTTGCCGCGATAATAGCATCTGGAACTTTTACGGCTGCACTTTTTCGAAGCCTTACAGCCTCATCAATAATAGAACGGGAGACATCATATTCCTTGAAACAAGACAGCATCGCTAACAACCGTACCTCTTCATCATCAGCGAACTGACTGTATCCGAGAACTTCGAGACGCGTAATGGCAGAATAACCACTTAATTCGCTCGATGCCGCAGAATCCAAAACGGCTAAAGCCTCGCTCTGACCAGCAGCTGCATAAATAAAGATGTTGGAATCAATCAGGACTCTCACAACCGATCCTTCCAATCATCGCGCAAACGGCGCTGCCAGACTACCGGATCCTCATGCAAAGTCAACCAGCCTGCATCCTGGCGAACGACACTCCAATTTGGATGTTTCTCTTCTTCAGGCAGCAAAACAATCAAAGCACGGCCTCGGCTTGGCAAACGGCAAGCTTCATTCGGGGTAATAACGCCGTCTACAACCCGAGCTTCAATGGTCGAATACACAGGAGCCTCCTTCCGTAATGTCGCCTTGCTTGTATAATCGTACTTTATTCATTAATCAGTCGACTAAAGTCAGATATAACATCATCTTTGTTTATCATCTTCATGTTTGAATTAAAACAGAAAGTAGCCTGGACAACAATCCCCAAATAAGACCTTAGACATTAGACCATAGACCTTAGACCGAAGAGGCCGAGGGATTAGACCACAGCGCTGGTGACGCGGGCGAGTGTCTG
>PXDL01000248.1 GCA_003566395.1 Balneolia bacterium
AACGTTAGGCCGGAAATAGCGGATGGACCAATCCCGGTTTTTCGTGATTTCCCTGGTCAAGTTGGAATCATTGTCTACTCAAGCCTTACAAACTTAAGGTTCGATTCTAATTTTGAAATCATCGATGAACGAAGTGAACCAAATGAAGGGCTTTATCGAATTATTGTTGAGCCTCAAAATCAATATGTTAGTATTAGTGCCCCTGGTTTTATGACTGAAAGAATTCATCTTCGGGGTCTGAGTCCATTCGATGTACTGTATTACTCTGTTGAACCTGTTAGCCAGTTACATCAGACAGGAGATATCGTAGAGTTGACTTTCGCTGATATTAAACAAGCTGCAGTAGAATTTTTCGAAGCAGAAGAATATTATTTTGCGTTAGACAGGTTTACCGATGCTCTTCGTCTAAGGCCCGATAACAGCAGAGCAACCCGATTCAAATTAGCAGCTGAAGATGAAATTGCTTGGAGAGATGCACGTATCCTGGATACTATTGAAGCTTATGAAAGCTATATTCTAGGGAATACAGCAAAAAGATATGCCCAGGAAGCACAAGAGGCAATGATGCGGAAACATATTTCACTTGGTGAACAGCATGTTGAAGCGAATAATATTGAGATGGCTGAAACTATTTTGAACAAATATATCATAGATTACCCCGGTGCCCCGGATATCCAACATGCCAGAAACCTTCTTTGCGAGCTATATGAACGAAATGGAGATTTACACGTGAGAAATATGAATTTGGAGGGACAAAGAAGTGCTTTTGCTTTTTACTCCAGTGCAATTGAAATATGCCCCTTTTCAGAATCGCTTAACATAAAAGTATCCGATTCAGAAAAATACTATCATAGATATCGACAGCCAAGAGTTACCTACACAAACTTTTCCCACGATCGTATAAGCTCCTATGGCATCACTTTTGGTGCTGCTAATCATTTTTCCAGAGGTAGTTACTTCTCTTTAAGATTTAATGAAAGACTATTCACATCGAGTTCTGATTATACAGTTGATTCTGCCGGAAATGTTACCGGCAATATTACAGGTGAATTAATTCATACTGGTATTGAAGACAGAGGCAATGTTGAAGCTCTTATTGGTTTAACATATCCTATTGTTTACCCTCTATGGGTGTACGCTGGTGCAGGATATTCGTACAATCCTTTTTACTGGAGAATGGATAGAAGAAACAGCCAGGGATCACTTATTGAAACTGAATGGGTGCGAAATACGGACGAATCTTACAGAGGAGCAATATTTGAAACAGGCCTTACCGTAAATGTTGTTGGTTTGAGTTTTTCATTGGGGATGAAAGGAACGTCAACATCTAATTTAATACCAACTGTAGGAATTGGTTTTGTAAACTCATCAAATAATTAGCCGGATCAAATTCAATTTTTAGAATAATTGCGAAAATTTTCACCCCATACCAACAGATTATAGAATCCAGAAACGCTTCAAAACAATCAAAATTGGGAAAAATTAGCACTAACAATGTTTATTTAGTCAAATAGCCTCAGTATTTCACTTATTATATGGCAATTCTTGTCACTACCAATAGTGATGATCTTTTTAGTTTGGATAATTTGGAAATATTGTTAAGAAATTTAATAGGGATATTCTGCAGTTATGATTATTTGTAAGGATAGGTGAAAGTAACAAAAACCCGGTTGAACTTGTCTAGTTAAATATGAAATTACACAATCGCATTTCTACTATACTAATCATTTTCTCGTCAGCTATTCTGCTTTCATTTTTATTGGGTTCTTGCGGGATGTTGGATTCAAAAGAAAGCTCTTCAAGCGGAAATCTAAACGGTTCTGTTATTACATCTGATACCGGTGATGGAATAAATAATGCAAGAATCCGGGTTTTTGAGGCGGACTCTATGGCAGCTGAGACATTTACAGACGAGAACGGGGAATTTAATTTCCAAAATTTGGAACCAGGCGAAAAAAAAGTCCAGCTTACACTTCCCAAAGGATTTTTATTTATGGACGATCCTGAAAAAACTATAACCATCGATGGAAATCTGAGCATTGAATTTTTGGCAGAACCGATCAGAGAAATTACCAAAACAGTAACTCCCGGAAGTATAGATACTCTTGCAACTTCTACTGGTGCATTTATTGAAGTGGATGCTTCTAATTCAGATCGATCATTAGAAATAAGTATTGAAGAAACTTTCGTACAGCAAAATCAATCAGTGAACTCTAGCCCTGTACGTATTTCAATACGACAAAATGGTCAACTTAAGCGAACTGATGGTACACTTGGATTTTCTAATTCTTCATCAGTAAGTACTCTATTTGTAGGTGTTAAGGTTTGGAAATTTGTGCGTTCTGAGTCAAAAGACATTTCATATTCATTCGATGTTGGAACTGCAGATGAACCTTTATTGCTTTACGCTGACACTGAAAATACTACATATGTAGACCCTAATACTGGAGAAGAACATATTGTTCCGTTACATTCTTTTAGTGTGCCCTCTGATGTTGATTTTGAAACAATAATGGATGTAGCTCTAACTGAAGATGATTGTAGTGATTATCCTGAATTACGTGTTTTAGAACCTATAGAAGGTTATCAAAATGGTGAAAGGCCGCTAATCTTTGTACATGGGTGGCAACCATTTCGTACTACTTGCGAAGATTTCACAGATTTTGATCCAATAAGCAAAACATTTGCCAGTCTTATTGAGCAGTTGCATTTCGTTGAAGATGTGAGATCTAATTATAGTTTTTATAAATATGTTTATCCAACTAATTCACCAATTTTAGCTGCAAGTGACGATCTTTTTAACCAAATAGAGGAAAATGGCTTAATTGACCCGGTTATAATTGGACACAGTATGGGGGGGCTGGTTGGCAGAGGATTGATGGCGACTCACGGTTCTGATAAGCTCAGGGGATTAATTACTTTGGGAACACCACATGAGGGTAGCCCTCTGGCTGATGGGCTATGGATACTTAATAGCTTGAGATCTCCTGCCTTGTGTATAAAATATCCTATCTATTGCATGATATCATACGTTAATGGAAAAATCTTTCCACAAACCAAAGGCTTGACTGATTTAGCAGTAAATAGCTCTTTTATTCAAGCCCTTATTGCTGCTGAGAATGATAAAAATAACATATTTACCCTGGGTGGCAATATTCTTGATACAGGAGAAATTGACTTTGACCAATATACTCCATTTATAGTGAATCCAATTCAAAAATTAAGTTTACAACTTGCATCCAGACTATTGAGTTTAGAAGGGTTGCAACACGATGGAATTGTACCTTTATCATCTGCACTGCCCACTTGGACCCCTTTACAAACATCATTATCGTCTCATTCTCATTTTAATATTCATAGTACAAGTGATATTGTGTCTCGAATAACTCCAATTTTATCAGTATTATCGGATTGCCAAAACCCACCTGAAAGGCCCTCTTCAAACCAATTTAACATCTCAGGCTCGGTTGCCCGCGAAGCAGATCGATTGGTTCGCGTAACCTTGAATGCTATTTCAGTAAATGGCAATATTGCGACTGATCTGAATGAAAACAATTTTTCAGTGATTGAAAATGACTGCCTTAGGAATATCACTAATTTTTCTACAGATAATGTTGGAGTTGACATTGTATTTGTTCAGGATTTATCGGGCTCAATGGGTGGGGCCATTTCAGGTGTGCGATCGAGTGTTATATCATTTGCAAATGATCTTGCTAACCTAGGTATAAGTGCTCAATTTGCATCTATTGGGTATTCAGGCCCGGGCAATATACCAACAACACCACCTACTTCCCCGTGTGAATTTCTTGGGCCATTTCAGGATTTAACAGATGTAAATAGCTTTCAATCTCATGTTTCAAGTAGCTGGCGGGCAACCGGTGGTTGTGATTTCCCGGAAAATGGGCTTGAGGCAATTCAGTATGCACACGAGAATGTTTCCTGGCGCCCAGGTGCAGCAAGAGTATATATTGACATTACAGATGTATCACATCACACAGCCGAAACTAACTGTAACGGTTTAGGCCCTTGTACTGACCAAACTCTCAAATCGATTGTAGAAATGGTTGGTGAAACTTCTACTATTCATGTAGTGGCTCCAAGCAGTCAAGCTGCTCGCACAGCAGAAGGCGGACTGGACCCGTGGAAACTTGCAGAAGCAACAGGAGGAGAAAAATTAGTTTTGCCTGCTAATGGTTTTGTTGATTTAACTGCTCTTGGAATTGCAGATGTTGTAGGTGAGGCTATTACATTTACATTTGAATCAGCAAGTCCACAACAAGCTGTTCACTCTTTGCGAATACGAGCAGAAATAAATGATAAAGTCGCTGAATTGGCACCAGCACTTGTTAGATACAAATCAATACATCCACAATTGTCGCAATCTAAGTAAACTTCTAAATTTTAACTTTTTCCTAATTTGTTATAGAGTTGTACCCATCCAAATACAATATAGAATCCTGAAAAGCTTCAAAGTACTCAAAATCAGGAATAAAAGGAATTTCTCCATTTTCATATAATTCCCTTGCAATAATATCATAAACATCATTGGTCCCAACACCAACCGGGTTTAACATGTCATCAAAGTACACTAGAATTAGTACATCTC
>PXDL01000372.1 GCA_003566395.1 Balneolia bacterium
TACTCCCAGGATGAGTAGCCGTTTCTGCGAAGGTCTTCAACGTCCTCAACGGTCAACCCGAAGATGATGATGTTATCTTCGCCAACTTCCTCCAGAATTTCCACATTGGCGCCGTCCAGGGTACCGATGGTAAGAGCTCCGTTAAGCGCAAACTTCATGTTTCCGGTACCGGAGGCCTCCATACCTGCGGTGGAAATTTGCTCCGAAAGATCGGCTGCCGGAATGAGCTGCTCGGCAAGGGTGACGGAGTAGTTATCCAGGAAGAAGCACTGCAATTTCCCTTCCATATCGGGATCGTTGTTTATTTTATCAGAAATGCTGGTAATCAGCTTGATAAACATTTTCGCCATAGCGTATCCCGGAGCCGCTTTACCGGCAAAAATAACGGTACGCGGCGCAATATCGAGATCAGGATTTTCTTTCAGGCGGTTGTACAGAGCTGCGGTATGTATGGCCGCCATAAGCTGACGCTTGTACTCGTGTATCCGCTTGATCTGAATGTCGAAAATGGCGTGGGTATTGAGCTCGTAGCCGTAATGCTCGCGCACGTAATCGGCAAGCTGCTGCTTGTTTTTTTGTTTGATCGTACGGTACTTCTTCAAAAAAGCCTTGTTGCCGGCTTTATCTTCCAGTTTTTTCAGTTGATCCAGATGTGTAATCCAGGAGTCTCCGATTTCGCCTGTTATCAGATCGGAAAGAGGCTTATTGCACTGTTTGAGCCAGCGGCGCGGTGTTATCCCGTTGGTTTTATTGGTGAAGCGCTCCGGATATAATTCATAGAAATCACGAAAGATCGTTTTCTTGATGAGTTCGGTATGAAGCGCGGCAACTCCGTTCACTTTATGCGTACCGACAATCCCCAGATTGGCCATCTGCACCGAAGGCTGTTCACCTTCACTGATAATTGACATGCGGCGCACCCGGTTTACATCATCGCCGAAGGTATCGTGTACTTTGTTGATGAACCGCTTGTTGATTTCATAGATAATCTGAAGGTGGCGCGGAAGCAGATTGCGTAAAAGCGAAACGGGCCATTTTTCAAGCGCTTCAGGCAGTACGGTATGGTTTGTGTACGACAGCGTTTTTACGGTGATATCCCACGAGGTATCCCAATCGAGTCCTTCTTCGTCCATCAGGATGCGCATCAGGTCGGGTACGGCCAGATTCGGATGGGTATCGTTGCACTGTATCGCTACAAGGTCAGGTAGTTTGCGGAAATCGGAGTGATGCTTTTTGAAATCACGGATGATATCCTGAAGGGTGGAGGATACAAGGAAATACTCCTGCTTCAACCTGAGCTCCTGCCCTACAAATACCTTGTCGTTAGGGTAGAGCACGCGGGAAATGTTTTCGTGAAGCTCTATATCGCGCACGGCATTGATATATTCACCCTGATTAAAACTGGTGAGGTCCAGCGATTTGGGTGAAGTTGCCTTCCACAGGCGGAGGTTGTTCACCACGCCGTTTTGGTAGCCCGGCATAGGGATATCGTTGGCCAGAGCGTACACATGCTGGGTATTTTCCCATTTAAAGCGAAGTACGCCGTTTTCGTCGGTGTAGGGTGTGGAACGACCATGGAAACGCACCGGATACATAACGCTCGGGCGGGTTACAGCCCAGGGCGTGCCGAAGCGAAGCCAGTCGTCGGGGCGCTCAATCTGGTAGCCGTCCACGATGCGCTGGTTAAAAATCCCGAAATCATATTTGATGCCGTAGCCGAATCCGGCAAGCCCGAGGGTTGCCATGGAATCCAGGAAACAGGCGGCAAGACGACCCAGGCCGCCGTTGCCCAGCGCGGCATCGTTTTCCATATCACGTACGGTCTCGTAATCGAAGCCCAGCTTTTTGCAGGCTTCGCGCACTTCGTCATCAATACCCAGATTGATAAGCGCGTTATCGAGCAGGCGCCCGATCAGAAACTCCATGGAGATGTAATAAATCTTTTTTGTGTTTTTCTCCCGGTAGCTTTTTTGTGTGTTGAGCCAGTTGTTGTGAAGGCGGTCCATGACCGACAAAACCACGCTCTTGTAAAGTTCGCGCTCCGTGGCGGTTTCAAGGTCGGTGGCCTGAGTGTAGCGAAGATGGCTCAGAATGTCTTTCTGTATGGATTCAACATCCATTCCTGTTTTGAGAGCAAGGGCCTCAGAAGTACTCATAGCTGAAAAATTCGTAGATATTATAATGTGAGGTTTTGGTAGAAGGCATAGCACAGCCTTGTCTTACATCCGTTAAATGCTTTTCAAAACCGTATTTTTGCCCGTCTTCTGCCTTGTCATTAAAATGAAATCCTCGAACCCCGAAGTTTGGGGGTGCTATGGTTTCATTTTTGTTGCGGCATCAAATACGAACAAAATCCGTGGTTTATCAAAGTCTTGCTGTTATAAATTGATGCGGAATTTACAAAAAATTTGAGAGGCATGTTGTGTATAACGCATTTGCAGGGAGATGTTCCTGCGATGCCGGCATCACCCTTTGATGTACACACCGTGGTCGGGTTTGAAACGGGGAGGGGTGAGGTTGGCGCGGTAATCCAGCTCAAGCAGGTATTTGTAGGTTTCATAGGCGGTTATTTCCTGATCGAAAATCCCGAATACGGAACTTCCGCTCCCGCTCATAGCTGCATATAGCGCACCCATATCATACATTTGATCTCTCAAATTTCCGATTTGGGGATACCGCGTGATTACTCCCGGCTCAAGATCATTGCGAAGTAAATAGGTCCATTCATCAGGGTTGTAGTTGGTCAGGATTTCAGAAAGCGGCTCCTCGGGAGGTCCGCCCGGCTCGCAGCTTCCGTACGCCTCGGCGGTGCTGCTCTGAAACCCCGGCCATACCGTAACAATATGATAATCCGGCTGTATGTCGGCGAATTCGAGTTCAGCACCGGTTCCGTGCCCTATGGCTGTTTGCGCCCGGATAAAAACCGGAACATCGGCTCCGAGGGCACTGCCGAGTTCACACAGTTCCTTATGGGGTATTTCTTTGTTGTGAATACGGTTGAGCATGAGCAGCATGAGAGCCGCGTTGCTGCTTCCGCCCCCCAGGCCCGCTCCGGCCGGAATGCTTTTATCGAGCTTTATGTGATAGTATCCGTCCGTACCGAAACGCTGATGAAAAGCCCGGATGGCTTTCACAATCAGATTGGCTTTACCCGTCGGGACATCCGGATCGTTGCATTCGATGGATGTTTGTCCGGCTGTACGGATTTCCATACGATCTCTCAGATCAAGAAAAACAAATCCGGTTTCAATATTATGGTAGCCGTTCGGAAGGCGCTCACGGATAAACAGGCCGAGATTGATTTTGGCGTAGCAGTGCCCGATGTAAGTGTCGTTCATAAAAAAGAAAATTGGTGATCCTGTTCAGGCTCGTTTCTAAAGCGGCGGTTTAATTCCCGCTATTCATTTGCTGATGAATTTTATACATGTACTCCAGCGCCGCTTCCCGCTCGTTCGGGATTATTGCGTCGAGGATGGCGTTCTGAATGGCATCTTTCACTTTCCCGACCTCGGGCCCCGGTTTTAGCTTGAGTTTCTCCATGATCTCAAGGCCGTTTACCGGCGGCTGGAAATTGCGGATATGATCTTTTTCTTCCACGATGCGAATCATCTCCTCAACCCGGTCGAAATTGGCCAGGTATTGCTGCACCTTGCGGTCGTTTTTACTGGTGATGTCCGCCCGGCACAGGGTCATCAGATCGTCGATATCGTCTCCGGCTTCGAAAATGAGACGGCGTACTGCGCTGTCGGTTACTTCGGCATTGGCCAGGGCAATCGGGCGGAGATGAAGCCGCACCAGCTTTTGGACATATTGTACCCGTTGATCGAGCGGTAACCCCATTCTGCGGAAAAGACGCCGGGTCATTCCGGCTCCGAGGGCGTCATGACCGTGAAAGGTCCATCCGTGTTCTTTAGAAAATTTTTGCGTAGCGGGCTTGGCAATATCGTGCATGATTGCAGCCCATCTCAGCCAGAGATTGTCCGACATCTCCGCCACATTGTCCAAAACCTGAAGCGTATGCCAGAAATTATCTTTGTGACGAACGCCTTCCATTTCGCGTACGCCCTGAAGTTCGGCCATCTCAGGAAAAAACTGATGCAAAAGCCCGGTATGATACAGAAGGCTGAATCCTTTGGAAGGAATCGGAGCCATAACGATTTTGTTCAACTCATCAATAATGCGCTCCCGCGAAACAATGGACAGACGCTCCGCCATTTTTTTCAGGGCCTCATAACTGGGCTGATCGATGGTGAACCCGAGCTGAGTGGCAAACCGGACCGCGCGCATCATCCGCAGGGGGTCGTCGCTGTAGGTGGTTTCGGGCTCAAGGGGCGTGCGGATAATTTCGTTTTCAAGATCATGCATGCCTCCGAACGGATCGATAAGCTCATACATAGAATCCTCATTGAGCGACCACGACATAGCGTTTATGGTGAAGTCCCGGCGTTTTTGGTCGTCTTCGAGGGTGCCGTCTTCCACGACGGGCTTTCGGGAGCTGGGATCGTAACTTTCGCGCCGGGCTCCCACAAACTCAAGATCGAACGCTTTATAGCGGATATGCGCGGTGCCGAAATTTTTAAAAA
>PXDL01000441.1 GCA_003566395.1 Balneolia bacterium
GACCGGTTTCAAAATAAGAACATGGATATACGATTTACGACCGGAATTTGTTTGCTGTTTTTGTGTTTTTTCTGCCGTCCGGCTGAGGCTCAAACTATTGGCGATACAGATATTCAACTCTATACTTTCGGCGGGAATGTAAGCCTTCAGACGCACGGGTATTCCACTACCAGAGCCAATAATCTCCGCGAGCCTCTCGGTCTTCTTGCCACGGCGAACCTCAACTTCTCGGTCCTTGGATTTCGTTCCGGCCTCAACCTGCGTTATTCAACCGATCAGTCAAGGCTGAGGCAGGATTTGAACCAGTTTTCTTTCAATGCCGGATGGCGCTGGGTTCAGGTAAGCGCCGGAGATGTAAATCCTACCTTTAATAAATTCAGCCTTAGAGGCACGCGTGTACGAGGGGGAGAAGTGGAACTGACCCCCGGCCTTTTCAAGGCGCATTTTGTGGCAGGCCAGGCGAACCAACGAATAGCGGGCCGCCCGGACCGGCCTGTCAGGAGGCAATCCTACGAGCGCTGGCTTTACGGTGCGCGTATCGGTGTCGGAAGTGATAACGGCAATAATGTGCATGTCGGCATTGTATATGCCCGTGACCAGGACGAACCTCTGTTCGAGCAAACCGGCTCCAACCGTCCGGTGCCTTTGCCTGAAGAAAACCTGACCGTCAGCCCGGATTTCAGGATCAGCCTGTTTTCCCGGCGTTTTGTTTTTGAGGCTGAAAACACATTGTCTGTTTTCACGAGAAACCTGCGCAGCGAACGTCTCGACCTTTCCGATGCCGGTATTCCCGAGTTTGTGGAAAACATTTACACGGCCCGCACGTCCACGCGACTTAATTACGCCACCAATCTGGGCACTTCCTTCGATCTGCATCCTTTCCAGCTGCGTCTCGGATTTGAGCGGGTCCAGCCCGGCTTTCGCTCACACGGCCTCCGTAACATTCGGGACGATCAACAGACCATCAGTATCCAGCCGCAGCTTGCTATTGCGAACGGACGAGTGAATGTGTCCACCACACTCCGGTTCGGGCGCGATAACCTTCTCGATCAGCGTATGTCAACTCAGTACCGTACCGATTTCGGCCTGGCGGTTCAGTCGCAAATTACCAATCAGTTCTCACTTGGCGCGGGGTATAACCTGCTGAACAACCGTAGCGAGACGTCGAGTATTCCTGGTGATGAAGGCGGGCTTAACTATCCCGAACAGACCATTATTTCGCAGAATTTCAGTCTTCAGCCGGCGTATTCCTGGACCGCCGAGTCTGCCAGTCATACCATATCCACAAGTGCCAATTTTCAGGTGCTCGACGTGAATGTGGAAAATGCCACTCAGGATATGGGCAGCTCCTTTTTTTCAACCACCGGTTCGTACACCCTCGCTTTTTTCAGCGGGCTGAATTTCAACTCCACGCTCACCTACTCCGCCGGTGATTCCCCCTCAAGTACCTTTGATGTAATCGGTGCCAATCTGGGCGTAGGCCATTCATTTATGGACCGTGCTCTTACCGTAAATGTGAACGGCGGCCTGTCCAGAAACTCTACCGAAACCCAGTTCGGAGATCAAATCAGCGTTCAGTCGCAGCAACAGATAAACGGAAATTTTACAGCAATGTACCGTCCCACCCGGTCGAACACCATCCGGTTTACGGCCAGAACCACCAACAATTTTTTGATTGAAGGCATGGGCAGCGAATTTCAGGAATTTGAAGTTCGCCTGACCGTGGATCAGCGATTTTAAGTGAATACTATAGCGAAAATCTATGAATACACTCAGCTTTAAAACACCCGTTCTTATCATCCTCCTGCTTGCAGCCTTTTCGGGTTTTTACGGATCGGCCCAGGCGCAGGAAACCGCTCAGGTTAATATTATTGGGATTCCCGGCGTGCTGAGCACTCCGTTTTTTGGTGATCTGGAGGACAATTATAACAGCAACCGCTATCAGGTTCAGTTTATATATATGTCGAATGCCAATCAGGAGCGGGAGTTTGAGTTTGTGTTGACGCTGTTTCATGACGGGCGGCAGATTTTTGAAGACCGCTCGGCGCCCATAGCCTTTTTCCCCGGCAGCTATATGCTGGTCCCTTTTTTCGATGAAGTTGAGTTTGATTTTTCCGTAGCCGATCTGCTTGATCAAATAGGCGGTACGCTTCAAAACCAGATTCTCCAGAGCGGAGCATTGCCCGAAGGCAACTTCGGGATTCGCATCACGGCCGAGGCGGTAAATCCCCAGCCGGTTTTAAGTTCAATCCCGGGCATAGCCAATTTTATCGTACGTTTTCCACAGCCGCCGATTCTGGTTACTCCTCCCGATGAGTCTTCGGTTGCTCTTGATGTTCCCGTGTTCACCTGGACGCCGGTAGTGGCGCCCGGCCCGGTGCAGTTTGAGTACGAGTTTCTTCTGGTTGAACTCTTCGACAACCAAAACCCCGGCGATGCGCTGCTCAGTAACAGACCTCACCACGAGCAAACCCTTTCCCAAACCACACTGCCATACACACCGGATTTATTGCCGCTGGAAGAAGGCAAAAAATATGCCTGGCAGGTTACCGCTTTTGATTCAAACCTTCAGGACGGCTTGCCGCTTTCCAACGACGGTGAAAGCGAGATTTACACCTTTACCTTTGGAGCTGCCGATACAGACCCCGACAGGCCGGATGAACTGGAGCTGATCACCCTTGTACCGGAACTGGTTGAGATTATTGACCCGCAGACCCTGGATATAACAAGTGAAGGGAATGAATATATTTTGAACGGCGAGGCTACAGCCGAATACCATTTTATGGACGGAACCAACGGATTTGTAACGGCCTATGTGAATAACCTCAGAATTCTCAACACCAACCTGCAAAATCCGGTAATAACGGGCGGATCGGTCGATTTTTCCGCAACACAGACGGGCGGATTGCTCGAGCACATGATCCCCGATTTTGTTGAATTTGATTTGGTTAGATGGGGCCTCGGAACCGGCGTTGAAGCCCGACTTATCCTGGACTTGCCCTTCGGCAGCGACCTGACGGCCGAGTCTTTTGTGAGTATTACACGAAGCGGACTCAGCGGCACGGCAGAGATTACGGGCAGCCCGATCGCGGCTTTTGATGAAGACCTTGTTACCATGGAGCTTAACAGAGTTACGGTGGATTTTCCTTCCGCTGTGGTCTCTGCCTCCGGCGATATCAGGGTGATGGGTGAGGATACCGGATGCGAACTTACAAATTTCAACACGGCCGATGGTACGCTTTCGGCATCTTTTAACTGTGCAGAAACCTTTGAGATTCCATTGGTTGCCGATTCCGGCCTGCTCAGTTTTGAGGTTAATCGTGTTTTAGGCGGCGTGGATATCAACATCGGAGACGGTTCCTTCGACTACGACATCGACCTTAGAAGTACGCTCGGCCTGCTTACCATGCAGGGCAATTACTGCGGAACCGGCGTCAACATCAACTTGCAGAGCGGGCAGGGGATTGATCTCACCCAAACGGCTGCGTCCTGCCCGGAGGCGCGTCCCCGTCTCAATATGGGATTTGCCGAGCTGAAGTTCCGCAATATCCAGCTCGATGAGCTATCCTATGATCCTTCATCCGGAGATTGGGATTTCGATCTGAAGCTCGATGCCCGACTGGAAGTACCGGCCTTTGAGAATTGGTCGTCTGCTGAAATTCAGGGTCTCGGCCTAAGCCGCGACGGCATCGCATTTGAAGCTATAAACTTCGGAAACGCCGCCACACCTCTGCCCGATTTCGATATCAACCGACTCAACCTGAAGCTGGAAACATTTAATCTGAATGAATTTACCTTTCCACTGTTTGATTGGGATGAACTCGGCCCGGGTCCGTGGGAGATAGAGTTTGCCGGTAACGCAACGGTAAAATCCGCAACCGGTATGCCGTACTGCCTGATCGGGACCACGCTTGCCCTTGAAAACGGAAGCGTTCGCCAAAACAGGGTGGCGGCCGATCTGGAGCTTCAGGATTTTGAAACCTGCGAATGGCAGCTCAGCCCGTTTGTTGAAATAACCCTCAACTCACTGGGCGGCTTGGCCGGTGCACGCTATCTGGATGACGGCAGTATTGAACCTTTCGGTAATGTTTATGCAGACGGCGGCATTTCCTTCGACGGGCCTTTCGAATGTGAGGGACAACAGGCCATAATGTTTTCAGGTGACGATCTGATTATTTCCAACGGGCTTCAGGGCACGCTGGAAAATGTGGTTCCCGACTGCCCGGTGCAGATCGGCCCGTTTGAAGCGCAGGTTACGCAGTCCGATATCCACTTTTCGAGAGAACCGGCCGGAACGCAGCATGCCTTGCTTGATGCCGAAGCCGGTATCACCCTGTCAGACGGGCAGACGGTAAACGGGAGTTTTTCTCTCGATCTCATGAGCGGCAACTTTACGAATGTAGATTTCCTGATTCAGGGACCGTTTGACTGGAATATTCCCTCCGATGATAATCCGGTGCTCTCTTTCAGACTGGATGCTGCGGCCCTCAACGCTGACGGATTCATGGTGGACGGCCGGCAGGATTTCCTGATCGGCGGTGAGGAACGCCGCGTAACGTTCGATAACCTCGTGCTGGA
>PXDL01000164.1 GCA_003566395.1 Balneolia bacterium
TGCAAAAAAGCACCTTTTTGTTGAACGTCAATGAATCGGCATGATACACATCGCCCGGTTTAAACTGCTCGGCCAAAAATCGGTACCGTTCATCCCCAAGGTTATGGACAACCTCCCAGAGCTCTTCCTTGCTGTACACTTTCTTGATGCCCATCGCAGAAGCCTCGGAGCGCGGTTTAACAACGTATGGCGGTTTTACAGAATCGGCAAAAGCGTTGATGTGCTTGTCCTTAAACAAATCCGTGAAAGGAGGGACCGGAATGCCTTCTTCCTGCGCTTTCATACGCATGGCCAGCTTGTCCCGAAAATAGCGGGCCGTCGTTTGTCCCATGCCGGGAATCCGGAATTCTTCCCGGATAGCTGCGGCCTTTTCCACGTCAAAATCGTCGAGGGCAACTACGCGGTCTATATTTTTCTCTTTTATAAGCCAGGCGAACCCGCTGATAATATTTCCGATATTTTCGGCTGAGTTGCTTTCATCATCCAGAAAAAGCATTTCTTTGATCGCGTGCCGGGGCCACGGATTTTCTTTCAACTTTGTGGAGGTCAGCAGATACACCGTGTTGCCTTCAGCATGGCAGGCTTCCAAAAATGCGCCGCCCTTGAAATAGGTGGAGATGCAAAGATAATTCAATGATGATTCAGCCATAGCAATATACAGATTGTGTTATGTGAAGGTAGATAATGTACCCCGAATTCAACAGGGGTTGGGGTTTGTTACTCATCAGCACGTAATGAAAATTATAAATCTGCGGGCATATTACAGTTTATCCATAGCTTCCGCAAGCAGCCGAACGCCCCAGCCGGTGCCGTTTTTATGCTTGCCGAACTCATTATCGCCGAACGCTACGCCCGCAATATCGAAATGTACCCAGTGCTGATGCTCTTCGGTGAAAAACTCCAAAAACTTGGCCGCCGCAATGCCGCCGGCTACCGGTTTCCCGCTCAAATTTCTGATATCGGCCACATCGCTGTGCAAATCGTTCTTGTAATCATCCCACAAAGGGAAACGCCAGACTTTTTCACCGTAACGGATACCGGTCTCGGAAAAGAGATTGGAAAGGCTGTTGTTTGGTGTGAACATGCCCGCCGCTGCGTACCCAAGCGCCCTGACGGTGGCACCGGTCAGGGTCGCAAAATCAAACATATAATCAGGCTGGTAATTTTTATTCAGCCAGGCAATTCCATCGGCCAGAATGAGGCGTCCTTCCGCATCGGTATCCATAATTTCAATGGTTTTGCCGCTGTAGGAATCAATGATATCCGATGGCTTGAATGAACGGGCATCAATTAGGTTGTCGGTTACGGGAATTACGGCGATCAGGTGCTTGTCCGGTTTGATGCGCGCCGCGGCTTCCATATATCCCAACACGGTAGCGGCACCACCCATGTCGCTCTTCATAAAATACATTCCGGCCGAGGTTTTTATCGACAGCCCCCCGGTATCAAAAGTTATTCCCTTGCCTACAAGCCCGATTTTGGTGAGCGGGTCAAATCTGGAAAATTCAGGCACATATTCCATCACAATAAACTGAGCCGGATATTCACTTCCACGATTTACCGCTGCCAGCGCATGCAGACCTTCAGCTTCTATCTGCTCACCACTAAGTACGGTAACTTTCTGATTATAGCGTTTTCCCCATTTTCTTGCGTACTCGGCGAGATAAGGAGGCGTTTTTTGATTGGAAGGCAGGTTTACGAGGTTCATGGCTTCAATCTGCGCCCTGCCGATATGTTCACCCCGCTCAGCGGCCTTTACTGCTTCACTCTGAAATTGATCCCTGTCATTAATAAAAACCAGTTCGCTGCCTTCAGCCTGGAGCGGATGCGGTTTTGAATCGTCCTGCGTCTTACTGACGCCCGTACTGTAGCTTCCGGTTACCAATCCGTTTACGGCCGCCCCGACAAAATCAATCATAAACAGAGGGTCTTTCGGAAGCATTACCGCCGGTGTCCCTTTGAGCTTTCGGCCCTGCTCTACCGAAAACTTACGGAAGGCTTTGTAAACATCAGGAAATGCTATGTCGGTATTTGTTTCTGAAACGGCTGAGCCGCAACCGAGCAGGAAGTAGCGCCGGCCCTGATCATAAACAATCTGGCAGGCACCGTTTTCAGGATTGAAATCAGAAATGGCTTTGAAAATATTGCTGTTTTCAGCCGGCTTGGCGGGCAGCAGGTGCAGGCCTTTGTCGTCAATGTCATAAAGGGGCACAATAACATCGCCCTGATGTGATTCATGATTTGTGATGAAGGTGAATTTCACAGAATAAGGTGGTTAGAAGTGAATAATATCCGATCTCGTGACGCAGCTATTTTAATGATAATCAGCTTAAAACTCACGGATTGATTCAGTTTGCCGATACAAAGTCCAGGGCACGGCGTTCGCTCCAGTATTGTCCGTCCGGGTTGAATGAAGGGAAGCCCGCGTGGCCGCCATGGTCCGGGGTTTCCAGCGTGAAAAACGGATTGGCAGCTGCAGCGTCATACGGATAACAGCTTGGCGGAAGAAACGGGTCGTTCATCGCATTAACCAATAGAGCCGGGCGTTGTATCTCCGGGAGCACGTGAATACAGGACGATTTATTCCAGTAGTCTTCGGCATTTTTGAACCCGTGAAGCGGAGCCGTATAGGCATTGTCGAATTCCTGAAAGGAGCGCATGGTATCAAGGCCTACTGTGGAGATTTCGCCGGGCATGAGTGCTGCTTTTGCTCGTATTTTAGATTTCAGCATCCGCATGAACCGTTTGGTGTAGAGTCCGGCGGCGGTTTTATCCAGGGTGATGGAGGAGTCGCCCAGCACACAGGGCACCGACAGCGCAAACACCGAGCGAACGGAAGACGGAAGATCTGAACCAAGCTCTCCGGCCAGTTTCAGGCTCATATTTCCGCCCATGCTGAAACCAACCAGCCCAATATCATCAAATCCATGCTGATGATGTGCATATTGAATTATCGTAAGAAGGTCGGAAGTATCACCGCTGTGGTAAAAACGGGGAAGTCGGTTCATCTCACCGCTACATCCCCTGAAATTCCAGGCAAAAACAGTCCGGCCCGCCCGGTTAAAAGCCCTGGCCATGCCTTTTACATACGCCCGGTGGGAGTTGCCCTCAAGCCCGTGTGAAATAATTACGGCTTTTTCGTTAGAGCCCTTCACTATATCTACATCAAGAAAGTCGTCGTCAGGTGTTCCTATCCGCTCCCGGTGATACTGCACATCGTTTACTTTCCGGAATAAAGAGGGCCATATGGTTTGCAAATGTCCGTTTCGCAGAACGAAGGGAGGCTTGTAATCAGACCTGCTCATAGCTGTGACGGTCGGGAAAAATTTTGGGACAGAGATATAATATGATGGCAAAACCAAAGCGGTTTAATAGATTATCTGTATCCTTGTGAAAATCGTCTGATCAATATAATAATGCATGGTGTCGATTTTTTTTCAGCTTATATATAATTTGAGAATGACGGAGTATTCCATTTGAACTATTCGTGATTCAGCCGGGAATGATTTGAATTTCCTGAGTCATACATTTAAGCTGGACAAATTCGCCTTCAACATCAGTATATTATCAATCCCCGAAGAACTCTACGCCCCAGACTTATGTATTTGATAATTTTAGCAGTTATTCTAATTATGACGGTCGGTCTTTACGTATATAATAAAAATCAGCGTGACAAGCTGAGAGACAACCGGTTCTTTTCCGAGAGGAAAAATCGCTGAGGCATTCCGACCGGTTGCTCATGTAGTATTTACAAAGCCATACTGGTTATATTAATCCGCCCCGGCTCTGTATCTTTAAATTCTCCTGACTGCTCCAGGATTCATAATATGCAACGCCTACCCGGCCAAAAATGCTATCATCGCTTTGGCAAAATGCCCCAGATCAACCGGTGTTCGCGATGTAATGATATTTCGGTCAACCACAACCGGCTCATCAACCCAGTCGGCTCCGGCATTCGTAAGGTCATCTTTAATAGCGTTGACGGAAGTCAGCTTATAGCCCTTCACTATTTTCGCTGAAATCGGAATCCAGCCTCCGTGGCAGATAAAAGCCACCATTTTACCCTGCTTGTGAAAGTCCGCCGTGATGTCGAGAACCTTTTGATCTCTGCGAAGCTTATCCGGCATGTACCCGCCGGGGATAACCAAACCGTCAAAATCTCCAGGATTGATATCCTTGTATGAAACGTCTGAAGTACCGTTATAACCGTTTTTACCGCTGTAAACCTTGTTTGCCTCAGGACCTGCCAGCGTCACGGAAGCGCCTTCCTCCTCCAGCCGGATTTTGGGATACCAAAGCTCCAGTTCCTCATAAATATCACCGATGAAGATGAGAATCTTTTTTCCTTTTAATGTGCTCATAGTAATTCAGCTCAGTTGAGGTTTTAAAATCATGGTATTCAAACAGTAAACTTAACTATCGAATAACGTAAATAATTTCATCGCGTATCTGTAATCAAGTTCTGTTTCAGCGCTCCTTGGTCATAGCATGGTCTCGGTTCTGCCGTCTTAAAATTTTAGGACGGCACTGTTTCGGTAGGGTGATGCCGGACCATCCGGGCGTTTACCCCCTGCATAA
>PXDL01000302.1 GCA_003566395.1 Balneolia bacterium
GCAGCCGCCTGGCAAGCGGCCTCTATCTGGCCCGCATGCAGCTGGGCAGCACCGTAATTACCCGAAATATGATGCTGATTAAGTAGGCGTTGCACCCCACATTCTCTTAATATACCTCCAAACGGGATATCCGGCCGGGTATCTCGTTTTTTTTGGAGAGAGGCGGTTGGAGAATAAAATCGTGGCAATTACAAAATGTGAAAGGAAACCGATGGGGGAAATTTCGCGACAAAAGATAATCCAACACGAAAAATGTATATTTGAGTCCACTCCGATTAGTACAATCCTATAATTTATGGCTCCGACTCTACTTTCGAACTACACAAAATCAATAACTTTCCTTCGTGCACCGAGCGATAGCGATTCCCGCGAAGCGAAACTTCGTGTTTTCGTGCCCTCGTGGTTCAACATTTACTTTTCGGAACGGACTCATATTCCAAAAAGAGAAGCCATCCCCCACAACTCAACTTTCTAAATTCAACCCGCCCCGCCCATTCCCACCATGCTTGAATTCAATCTGCTGAAAACCGAAGCCCGCACTTCATTCAAGATTCAGGGTTCCGGGTTTATATCCTACGGCATTCGCTGTGAATCGCAACAAGAGTTCGAGGAACGTCTCGGGGCTATTAAGCGCGAGCATTACAACGCCACCCATCATTGCACAGGATGGCGCATAAACCCATTTGATCCGCTTGAGTTTTCTCAGGATGACGGAGAACCTCCGGGCACGGCCGGGCTGCCCGTATTGAATCAGCTTCGCGCAGCTGAAGTGATCAATGCCGGTATTGTGGTGGTCCGTTACTACGGCGGCACCAAGCTGGGCAAACCCGGTTTAATACAGGCTTATGGTGATGCCGCCCGGTCCTGCATCGAAAGCTGCGGGCTTGAACCGGCCGGATGCGGCGTACGTTTCAGAATAACCTTTCCCTATGAACAGCAAAATCTCATGGCCCGGATTGCCGAACGTTTTGCAGCAACACAAACCGATGCCTCCTACACCGAAAAGGTTGAGCTGCAACTTGATATACCTGAAACCGAATCGTCCGCCTTCAGCCGTCTGCTGGGCGCCAACGCGTATCTGGGAGTACAGACCGAGCGTATCGGGCAGGTGATCATCAAAAAGAGCTGAACCCGTGTTGGTTTGGAAGTGCTAAAAACAGTAATTTTTGAGCCTTGTATTTTTTGCCTGCCGCTGTGATGCACGGCAGGTTTCTACGCCGGATTTTCCGGCCGCTTCAACCATCTCACATCAGCTATGAAAATTTATACCAAAACCGGCGACAAAGGCGAGACCTCACTTTTCGGCGGACAGCGGGTATCCAAGACCTCAATCCGGATTGAAACGTACGGCACTACCGACGAGCTAAATTCTTTCGTGGGATTGGCGCGCAGCCACGGATTGAGCGAACGGAACGAAGAGATTGCCGGGCAAATACAAAACGACCTGTTTGTGCTGGGAGCCGATCTGGCAACGCCTCCGTCAAAAAAATCCAAAATCGACCGGATTAATCCCGATCACTACCAAAAGCTGGAAGCCTGGATAGACCAAATTTCGGATGAACTTGAGCCGCTTCGCTATTTTGTGCTTCCCACCGGAACCCAAGCCGCCTCGGCCCTTCATGTTTCACGTACGGTCTGCCGCCGGGCCGAACGCATTTGCCTGCTGGCCAAAGAAACCGAATCCATCTCCGACGACCTCATCATTTATCTGAACCGCCTTTCCGATCTTCTTTTTGTGATGGCGCGGTTCGAAAACGAGCAGTCAAGCGTACCTGAAACCAAATGGATTGCCCGCTGACCGGCCTATGGCGCTAACTTCAAAACAAAAAAACCTGATTCGCAAACGGGCGGAACACAAATCCGCCCAGGTTATTGCGGCAGAATTACGGCTCAGTGAAGATGAAGTTGAAGCATTCATCAAATCGGAAAAAGCCCCCGGCGAACCGGTTGACCCGACTCGCAAACGGCTCTTTTTTGTATTGATGATCGCCATTCCGTTTCTGTTTTTCGCGCTGCTTGAGGCCGGGCTCCGTCTCGGCAACTACCGCGGAAACGACGCCCTCTTTATCTTCCCGACTGTATTTGACGGGAAGTACGGCATGCCGAATCCTAATTTTACGTCCCGCTACTTTTTCTCCACCACTACCCTGCCTTCGCCTTCCGATGATGTTTTTCTTACCGAAAAACCCGAAAACGGCTTCCGTGTTTTCGTCCTCGGCGGCTCAACGGCCAACGGTTACCCTTACGGATACAACGGCAGCTTTAGCCGTGTGTTCCGGGATATCATACAGGATGCGGCCCCCGACCGGCATGTGGAAGTGGTGAATGTGGCCACCTCGGCCATCAACAGCTACAGCATCTACGATCAAATTGATGAAATCCTTGACCAAAAACCCGACGCCATTCTCATTTACGGCGGACATAATGAATATTACGGCGCCCTGGGTGTGGGCTCGTCGGAAACCTTCGGGGCCTTCCCCGGTTTTGTGCGCTCGTATCTGAAACTGCAGCGATTCAAAACCTTTCAGCTACTGCGCGATATTATTGTGAGGACCGGCGCCCGGATTGCTTCCATCACGTCTTCCGGCCCGCCTACCGAAGCCGGAGGAACCTTGATGCAGCGCATGGTGGGTCAGCAGCAAATCCCCCTCGACAGCGACCTTTACGAACTTGGTAAACGGCAGTTTGAAAGCAACCTCAACGCCATTTTCAAGAAATTTGACAAAGCCGGGATTCCCGTCTTTACAGGCAGCCTCACCAGTAATTTAAAAGATCATCCACCCTTTATTTCGGTGGAAACGGACGTTCATCCGGCGGCAGATGTCGTTTTTTCCCGTGCCGGAACCTATTTTGAAGACGAACGCTACGAGGAAGCATTCGATGCCTATCTCTATGCCAAAGACCTGGATGCGCTGCGGTTCAGGGCGCCCGAATCCTTCAACGCGCTCATCAGAACCAAATCCAATGCGTTCGATAACGTTTTTTACGTGCCCGTTCATGAAGCATTTATGGATAACAGCGATGCCCGGCTAATCGGCTTCAATCTTATGACCGAGCATCTTCATCCCAACGTTGCCGGATACCACCTGATGGGCATCACGTTTGCAAGCTCATTTCTGGACGCAGATATCGCCGGTATTTCCGGGGATGCCGGCTTGCCCGAAACGAAAGATTACTACTACGACCGCATGCGCATGACCGAATACGACAGGCGGATCGGAGAGCACCGTATCAAACTGCTGATGAACAGCTGGCCTTTTGTGGAACGGCGCGACCCGTCCGGTTATCCGGGAAATTACGAGTTCACCTCTGCCGCCGACAGCATGGCGTTTAAAGTGGTACACGACAACGTTCGGTGGGATCAGGCTAAGGTGCGGCTTGCATCATACTACGAAGAAACCGGCCGGCTTGATGAAGCCCTCCGCGAGTACGACGGCCTGATGCGCGGTCAGCCGTACAACGACAGTCCTTTTGTTTTTGCAGCGCGTATCTGGCTCGGGCTCAACAACTTTGACCGGGCGCGTCCCTTTCTTGAGCAGGCGTATGCAATTGAATCAAGCGCCTTCACCACAAAAATGCTCGGCGCCATCGAAATTGATGCCGGCAATATAGACCGCGGCATTGATCTGCTCGAAGAATCCAAAAGCATAGAGCCGGATGATGCTCAGATGTTGTTTAACCTGTCCGGTGCGTACGCCCTGAAAGGAGAATTTGAGCGAGCCGACGAAGTTTTGGTCAGGCTGGAGGAAATCAATCCGCAGTTTCCCGGAGCACGGGCCTGGCGGCAGCAGCTCGACGGCCACCTCAGAAACCGCGGCCTCCGCTGAATGGAATCACATTTTTTATTTACGATCTAACAGTTTTCACATGTCTTTAATGGTATCGGTATCCGGAATCAGAGGAATTTTCGGGAAGGATCTTAATCCGGAAAACATCGCGCGTTACACGGCGGCTTTCGGAAAATGGGCGGGTAAAGGAACCGTTGTTGTGGGCCGCGATTCACGCGTTACCGGCGAGTTGTGCGAACATGCGGTAATCGCCGCCCTTCAGTCTGTTGGGTGTGATGTGGTCCGGCTCGGAATTGTACCCACGCCCACTACGGCCATGGCGGTGCTCAAACACAAGGCCGCAGGCGGGCTGATTATCTCGGCCAGCCATAACCCGGCCGAATGGAACGCCCTCAAAATGCTCAATTCCAAATCCGAGTTTCTGGATACCGAAGAGGGCCGGCAGGTCCTCGATATTGCCGAAGCAGACTCCATCGGGTATGTCGGGTACGATGAGATCGGGCGGCTATCCGAGGATCCCGATGCCCTGGAATGGCACGTGGATGCCATCCTGAAGCTCCCGTGTATCAACGCAGAAAAAATCAGGAAGGCCGGATTCACCGTGGCCGTGGATGCGGTTAACGGAGCAGGCTCGGAGTCCTTTCCCTACCTGCTTGAGCGGCTGGGAGTGAAAACCGTCCATAAGCTTTTCTGCACCCCGGACGGAATTTTCCCACACAACCCGGAGCCGCTGCCCGAGCATCTTCAGGAAATCTGTAGTCTTATAAAAGAAAAGGGCGCC
>PXDL01000049.1 GCA_003566395.1 Balneolia bacterium
AGGCTGCAAGCGGGCTCATATACCGAAACCCGAAAAATGATGCTGGTGAAATAAAACCGGCAATACTATTTCGAAATCAAAAAGGGAATCAGGGCTGCGGCTTTGATTCCCTTTTTTTTGCAGGAAGCGCATTAATTCAGAATGCAGAATGCAAAAATTCAGAATGATACGGCCCGATAACTCATTACTCTCCCCCGAATTCCCTGAAATCTGAAAATGTACTCTGAGAAATGGATTCCGGATCATGAACAAACGCTCCACCACTTTTCAAGGGGAGGTGGCCACGGAGCGGTCGGGGGGCCGGGAGTTAGCTTCACCACGGGATGACTTGTCCCAAAAGAACCAATTTCATGTCGAAATGCACACAATGATGCAAGTTCTTAGTGCTGTAACAATGGCCGTATGACACTTAAAGCGCAATTTAATGATGATTCACTCACGAAAAAAAACACCCCAAACTGTAACCAATTTGGACTCTTTTACTTTTAACCGGACACTACTGATTGAAATTATCTAATCCTATAAATTTGCCTCATTAAATTGGGTTCCCTAATTTGATACAAAGATTTTAAATCGGTTTAATATTGTTTTTCCGGCCAATCTTATTCACAATCATGTTAATGTTCACATAATTACGACGATATGGAAAAGCAATTATCCCTCCTTTTTCTTTCTGTAAGTCTTTGTTTCAATGTTGCTTTTGCGCAGCAATCAGAACAAAATTCACAAGACCCTTTGGACAAAGAATTTCAATTAATTGAAGCGGCTAAAGCACTGATTAAAGCACCGGTAAACGGTGAAACTCCCGGTACAGAACTTGATTTTAATTTCTTTAACAATCAGTTAGAGCGTGGAAGTGCTTCCTTTTCCAATAATGGTCCTGTTAATCTTTATAATCTGATTTCAGATGCATATTTGTGGTGGTGGAATGGCACGGAAAAAAATTATCCCGGGCTCACGCTTAGTGTTATGGCCTGGGAGAGCACCTCTCCCTGGGACCAATTTGGTATGTACGATATGGGAAGAGTTCCCAGGGAAACATTTGACATCAATGTACATGAAAATAGTTCGGGTAACCTTGTAACTGTACCCTGGATGAATCTTTATTCGGGCATTCACAGGGCGGCGGTTGTGCTGGATGCCATTGACCAGGGAGAGTCTGTCTTTGATGATGAAGGAATGAACGTCACATCGAAAGCAGAAACATTTGCCCATTTCATAAAAGGGATTTCCTACGGATTTATGGCCATGTACTTTGAAGGCGGTTTTGAGTATGTGCTGGATAATATTTATTTCGATCAACAGCATATACTCAGCATCGATGAAATACACGACCTGGCCATGAACCATCTTGACATGGCGCTGGCCACTGCGAACTTCAGCGGCACTATCGACTGGATTCCTCTTGAAAGCTCACTGGCGCTGGATGAAAGCTATTATCGTCAGTTAGTACGTTCGTATAAAGTCCGGATTAAAATGAACACTGCCCGAAATTCGGCGGAACGGTCCGCTATTAACTGGACTGAAATAATTAATCTGACTAACAGTACCATAGATTCCGACTTTGTAGTGTGGGCGGATGCTGAGTTATGGTGGAACCGACTTCACAGTCTGGGGCAGGATGCGATGTGGACACGAACCAGCTACAAAACCATCGGTAAATATGACCAATCCGGCAACTATCAGGACTGGCTGGACGATAGCTGGAACGACAGAGATGAGATACTTATTGAAACACCCGATGCGCGCATCATGGGACAAACCGAACAGGGGCCCGACACGAATGTACCGGGAACTGATTTCTCAATTGCTTCACAGGGGCATTTTCCGGCTGTCCGCGGACTTTATTTCCGCTCCCGGTATCATCATAACCGGTGGAATCAAATGTATGTAGACGGATTTATTGGCCCAATGCCGCATATGCTGGTAAGCGAAATGGATTTATACAGAGCTGAAGCATTGCTGCAAACCGGGCAAAACCTGGGTGAGGCACTCACCTTAATTAACAACACCCGTGTAAACCGCGGCGAACTGCCGCCGGCCGAGGCCACACATACCCAGCAGGAACTGCTCGATATGATTTACTATGAGCGGGGTGTGGAATTGATGAACATGGCAGCGGGTATCAACTTCTTTGAGCGCAGAGGCCGGGAGGCACTAACACCCGGTACCACGGAGCATTTTCATGTACCCATTTCTCCGGCTCCATTGATTTATCCACTCAATAACGCCACAGATGTGCCGACTTCCTTTACCCTGCAGGTTGGTGCGGCGTTGATGGAATACATGAAACCACCTGAAATATTCAGTGTATGGGTAGCAACAGACCCTGAATTTAACAATATCGTATTTGAAGCCACAAATTCGGCCCAGAACGAGTTTGAAATCAGCGGCTTAAACCCTGGTGAAATTTATTATGTGAAAACCATGGGAGAATTGCAGGACAGTTACGGCAGTTCAAGGCAGTTAACTCACACATTTGCGTCAGGCTTGACCCAGACAAGTATAGCGGATGCTAATAATTTTTATATCGAGAATGGGTATGATCAAGCTTTATACAATTTAGAAGGTGTAGTCACATCCCCGATGATAAATTATAATGGTCTTCAATCGTTTTTCATAGATGACGGTACCGGGGGGGCTTTTATCAGGTTAGATCAAAGTGATACATCTCTGATTGCAGAAGAGGGTGATCTCATAGTTGTTGGAGGCTCACCTTCGCGCTTTTGGAATACCAATCTTACGCTATTGAGTCCGGAATTTTCGATTACAGATCAAAATGTGTCACCGCCCGAGCACATTGAGATTACAACTGAAGCATTTGACACGCAAATGCATATATCAAATAACAGACGTGTTGTAATCCGGAATGTTACTATCGAAAGCCCGGAGTTATGGCCCGTTGAAGAAACTGAAACAATTACTCAAATTGAAATGCTGCATCTTGATACAAATGAATCCTTCAACCTGCTGATATGGCCCGAAAGTGAACTAAATGGTTCCCCGCTACCTGAAGGAATACTTGATTTATATGGTATAAATGCATTCGGATTCGAAACAATTGCTTCATTCTACTCCAGCGATGTCGTCGTAGTCGGAACCAGCACACCGGGCGGGGTTGATATCCCAACCGAGTTCGCCCTCGGCCAAAACTACCCGAACCCCTTCAACCCAACCACGTCCATTCAGTACGCGCTCCCCGAGCAAACGCATGTACGCCTGGAGGTGTACAACCTGATGGGACAGCGCGTGGCCACGCTCGTTGACGGCACCGAAAGCCCCGGTCGCTATAACGTAAGCTTCGATGCGTCAAGGCTGTCAAGCGGCATGTATATCTACAGGCTGCAAGCGGGCTCATATACCGAAACCCGAAAAATGATGCTGGTGAAATAAAACCGGCAATACTATTTCGAAATCAAAAAGGGAATCAGGGCTGCGGCTTTGATTCCCTTTTATTTTTTGATGCCTGTTTTCAGGTTGAACTGTTACGGGTAGATGCCCGTCAAAAAAGTCTATATGGCACTTTCGATGTATTCGCTGGTTTTAACCGGACACCAGCGATTCAACATTCGAGCAGAACAACTCTGCGCGAACGTCGAGTACACGATAAAAAGTTCTTATATATCCGTGGTTCCTGTATAAAGGTTATTTGATCAGCATCATCTTGCGGGTTCTAACCACGCTCCCGGCTTCAAGGCGATACAGATATACGCCGCTGGCAAGTCTGCCCGCATCGAAGCTCACCTGATGCGAACCCGCACTCTGCGTACCACTAACCAAAGTAGCAACCCGCTGCCCCTGTACATTATATACCTCAAGGGTCACATTCATAGTCTCCGGCAAGTCGTAATTAATCTGCGTAACAGGATTGAAGGGGTTGGGATAGTTTTGCTGAAGGGCTACTTCGCGCGGGAGCTCGTTGGATGGGGTGGAGGTGACCGTCGGCTCAACGGTCAGCGTGAAGCGTGATGATGCTTTCGCTGAAAGATCGGCAGAACGAATAGCTAATTTATGTTCGAGGTGTTGAGCTTTCTGTCCGCTTTCCAGATTGAATTCATAGCTTTCTTCCTGCTTAAGATCGATAGCTGCTCCCGTTACATTATCATGCAGGGTGATGTTCCATTCGTCCGGAATATTCTGCATATCCGGCCAGATCATTTCCACGGAGCCCGTCATCGGCACATAGCCCGGGTTTGAAGAACTTCCGCCCGGTTCCCAGGCAGCTATATGCAGCGGGAGGGAGACGGCTTCGGCTAATTCATCGGGCAGGTTTTTGATATCGAAGGCTTTGCCATAGGCTTCAACATACATACTCAGGAAAGGCCTGAAATCCAGTGGATAAAGCATTTCGGCATCGAAAGGATTCCTGCTCAGACTGCCTTCCTCCGAAAAGGTAAGCCAGACATCGGTGCTTTGCGCCCCGTTTATACGGGCGGCTATCTGCAGGGCAACCGGCTCATCATCACCCTGATTGAAAAAGTCTGCATTTTCTGATGTTTTAGCAGATTCCGGTATGGAGAGGGTGGGAGTAGCGGTTCCTTCCTGATAGACCAGAAATCCCTG
>PXDL01000015.1 GCA_003566395.1 Balneolia bacterium
CCAGGCACCATCCCCCAAAAAAGAGAAAATGGCTTCGTTACGTCCTTATTCTGTTGTTCTTGATCATTGCCACAACGCTTCTTGCAAGCGCTATGGGCTGGCTCAACACCGGCCCGGACGAAACGCTGGTAACAACCGAAAAAGCTGAGAAGCGGACCATTACGCAGCTTGTTTCGGCATCGGGACGCATACAACCTGAGGTGGAAGTCATTATACGTCCGGACGTCTCCGGCGAAATTATTGAGCTGACCGTTAAAGAAGGCCAGTTTGTCAATGAAGGCGACTTATTGCTTCGCATCAAGCCGGATATTTATCAGGCCCAGATTGATGAACTCAACGCTATGCTGCTCACCCAGCAGGCGAGGTATGAGCAGGCCTATGCAAACCTGCTTCAGGCCGAAGTAGAGTATCTTAAAAACAAGCAATTATTTGATCGAGACCTTATTTCGGACCTCGAATACCGTCAGTATCATAATAATTTCAAGGCCCAACAGGCTAATGTTCGCGCATCTGAATTCCAGATTGAAAGCGCCCGTGCCCAGCTTCGCCGTTCTCAGGAAGAATTGGAACAGACCGTTATCCGGTCTCCGAAAAACGGCACGGTTTCCAAACTTTCGGTAGAGCGCGGTGAACGTGTTCTCGGTAATGCTCAGACTGCCGGAACCGAAATGCTGCGTATAGCCCGGCTCGACCAGATGGAGGTTTTGGTTGATGTAAACGAAAATCAGATCGTGAACGTGAGCGTAGGTGATACCGCCCATGTGGAAGTTGATGCCTACCCTAACCGCAGCTTCGAAGGGATCGTAACCGAAATCGCCAACTCAGCTGAAATAACCGGAAGCTCCGCCGAGCAGGTTACCAATTACCAGGTGAAAATCCGGATTCATACACCCCACAACCTCGGCCAGGGAAGCGGTGAACTGCTGGCGATTGAGGAAAACGAACTGCCCGACTCCGGCTTTGTGCCTAATTTCAAACCGGGCATGTCCGCAACCGTGGATGTGAACACCCAAACGGTTTATGACGCCGTTTCCATACCGATTCAGGCGGTTACCGTGCGCGATTTTGCCAAGGACCCCGAAAGTGAAAACGGCGATAAGACCCCGGCCGAACTGGCTTCCATGCAGGAAAACGGCAACAACTCCCGCAACCGTAACTCACGCGGTTCCAGAGAAGATTTTCGTCGTGTGGTTTTTGTGAACGATAACGGCATCGCCAAACGCGTGGAAGTAGAAACCGGTATCAGCGACAACAATTATATGGAAATCATCCACGGGCTGCAGGATGGAGATGAAGTCGTGACCGGAAGTTTCCGGATTCTTTCCCGTGAACTGCGCGACGGCGACCAAATCAGAACCCGTTAGATCTTAAACCAACTGCGTATAACCGCTTCATTCGTTACTACCCGCCCTCGCTATGTCTCGTTTTTTTATCAGTCTTACAGAAGGTGTCCGCATCGCGCTTTCGGCCATCTGGCTGAACAAAGTGCGCGCCATTCTCACCACCACCTGTATCGTAATCGGCATCGTTTCGGTTACGACCATGAAAACCGTCACAGACGGCATCGATCACGCATTTGAAGACAGCATGAGTATGCTGGGCCAGAACGTGGTGTATGTGGAAAAATGGCCGTGGGGCGGTATCGGGGGCGAATACAAATGGTGGGATTATCGCAACCGGCGCGAAATGCAGGTCTCCTATCTTGAGCCGCTACAGCATCTTACCCCATCCGCCACCAACCATGCCGCTATGGCCCGCCGACAAGCACCCGTTCGCTACGACGATAAAACTGTGGAGAACGCCGCCCTGATTGGTGCTACAGCCGGATACTTTCAAACCTCCGGTGCCGATATCGCCGACGGACGGGTCTTTAACGATACCGACGTTCAGATTGGCGCGCGCGTGGCGGTTTTAGGTGCAACGATTAAGAACTCCCTTTTCCCCGATGAAGACCCTATCGGAAAGCAGGTTCGCATTCGGGGGCAGCGCTTTACGGTTATAGGTCTGGTGGAAGAACAGGGTAGTTTTCTCGGCCTGGAAGATTTCGACAACATGGCCATCATCCCGATTTCTGCCTATGGAAGTCTCTACAGCCTGAGGTGGGGCATCGCCCTCGCCGTACAGTTCCCCGATGAAGAAACGCTCCATGAAGGCCAGTATGAAGTAATCGGGGCCATGCGGCAGATACGTCAGCTCGACCCGATGGAAGACGATGATTTTTCGATCAACCAATCGGCACTGTTTGAAGAAGAGCTGGCGGGGATCAAATTTGCCATTTACGGCATCGGCATCTTTCTTACCGGGTTGGCCCTGCTTGTCGGTGGTATCGGGGTGATGAACATCATGTTTGTGTCTGTTAAAGAGCGAACACGTGAGATAGGTATCCGAAAAGCCGTGGGAGCCAAATCATGGGAAATTCTGCTTCAGTTCCTCACCGAAGCGGTAATCATCTGTATTATCGGTGGAATTTTCGGCGTAATTCTGTCTATGGGCATCACCGAACTTATTAACCAGATTTTCGTGGCTTACATGGACTGGACGACCGTTCTCCATGCTATTTTGATTTGTACGTTCATCGGTATTCTGTTCGGGTACCTCCCGTCGAGCCGGGCCGCCAAAGCCAATCCCATTGAATCGCTCCGGTACGAATAACCGGCCTTCAGCACCCAGATTTTATATATCTCATGCAATTACTTGAAGTTTTCAAACAGGCCTTTGAGTCCATCCGGGCAAGTAAACTACGCTCCGGGCTTACGCTGCTGGCAATCTCAGTCGGGGTGTTTGCCATCATTAGCGCGAATACCGCCGTTATGGTGCTCGATAATTACTTCCGGGATACCCTCAGCCTGATGGGCGGAGACGTAATCACCGTTTCTAAAACACCTGCCGTATCAATGGGGCCGATCGACTGGAACCGATACCGCAACCGTCAGGACATCACCATTGAACAAATGGACCGCCTAAGTGATATGATGCCGCAATCGGCCGAGGTGGGGCCTAACCGCACTTTTCGCACTACGCGCGTACATTACGACGACCGCGAAACCGAGCCGAACGTTCAGATTCAGGGAGCCAACGAGTACTATCTCGGCAACAACGCCTATCATATAAGTGAAGGCCGGAATTTCCTCCCCGAAGATATGGAGTACCGCAGAAATGTGGCGATTGTCGGTCCGGACGTAGCCGATCTTCTGTTTGAGCTTGAGGACCCGCTCGGAAAATCCATCCGGGTGGAAGGACAGCCCTATACCGTCATCGGCGTTACCGAAGTAAAGGGCAGCGTATTCGGAAACACCCTTGATCGCTTCGTTTTGATTCCCTACACCGTAACGGCCAATAAATACGGCAGGAATCAAAACATCGGTATTCAGCTTCGTGCCGGTTCTGTCGAAGAGGTAGAGCAGGCTATTGATCAAATCACCGGCCTTTTGCGCATCATCCGGCAGGTGGACCCCGAACAGCCCAATGATTTTGAGATCACCTCGAATGAGTCTATCAGCAGCTCCCTCGCCCAGTTTACCGGGGTTTTGTATTTGATCGGGTTTGTTATCGGCGGCATCGTGCTTCTGGGCGCTGGAATCGGGGTGATGAACATCATGCTGGTTTCGGTAACCGAACGAACGCGGGAGATCGGAATTCGCAAGGCCGTTGGTGCCCGAAGAAAAGAGATTGTCACGCAGTTTTTGCTGGAATCGATTGCCCTGTGTCAGATTGGCGGGTTTTTCGGAATTGTCGGAGGGATCGCGCTTGGCAACGCGGCTGCATTCTACTTCGAATCTTCGCTGGTGATCCCCTGGGGTTCTGCGCTGGGAGGTGTTATCGGGATGACGCTCATCGGCGTGGTTTTCGGTGTCTATCCGGCGGTCAAAGCCGCCCGGCTCGACCCGATCGAAAGCCTGCGGTATGAGTAGCGGGCGTCGCTCCGCTCCCAATTTTGAATGGTGAGTGATTGTCACAAAGAAAATTAGTCAGATAACAAGCCCTGGATAAATTATTTATTCTTCCAGACTGACAACTGATACTGTTCTCTGTAACCTGAGCTGGATAACCTTTGTCCGCACAAAGGGTAAAAGAAGCTTATTTCCACATCGGCGGTTCAGAATTACATCAAACCTAAAGGGTGGGTTAAGGTTTGCTAAAAAGTTAGCGGCACAGTAAGTCTATTCGTCGAGTTCGATAAACTTGATGGTTTTTAACCTGACATCAGTGTTTCACAATTAACTATTCGAAGTGAAGCGACCGGAAGCGGTACGTTGACCGGAGACTTCTTCGTAAGCTGCATTTAGCCGGGAAAAAATGATCTTCGAATCGAATTTCTGCTTCACGCTTTCCCGTAGCTTTTCGGGGATATATGAATCGAGACTTTCCAGCACGTCAGTCAGGGCGTCGGCCAGCTGTTGCGGATTTCCGGGGTCGGCCAGTTTTCCGTTTTCATTTGTGATGATATCCTCCGGTCCGCCGCTTCGGGTGCTTACTACGGGTTTTCCGCAGGCAATGGCTTCGGCCGCGGCAAGTCCGAAGCCCTCCCGGAGGCTGGGG
>PXDL01000122.1 GCA_003566395.1 Balneolia bacterium
GACCTCTTCACAGCTGCTGATAAAGCTATCGAATTTGGAGATGATCAAATTCGCGACCGGGCTTTGAACGTACTGAATGAACGGGCTGATTCAGAAGACCGCGCGGCCCAAAATATTTTAACAAGTTCGGAATATTCAGATGGAGAAAACACAGGTGTTGCAATCGCTCATCTGGAAAATGCACGCATCATAAAACCGGCCGAGTCGCGCTATTACGACACGCTTTTTGATCTGTATTACGAACTTGGCAACATCGAAGAAGCCGTTTCAACCCTCTCATATATGCGGGCTGCCGGACTTGCTTCTGATCGCCATTTAGCCTCGCTTGGTTATCTGCTCGTGGAAAAAAAGCGTTACGAAGAAGCCATTCCGGTACTTTATGAATCATGGAGCGAAGGTCAGGGAAAGATTAACTCCGGGCGCGGTCTGGCAAACGCGCTTCTGCGTACCGGCCGTAATGAAGAAGCCTACAAAGTCCTCGACCTGCTCAGCCGTCTTGATGCTCAAACCGTGGAAAGCAAGCTTGCTTTCGGGCGCATTCTAACCGAAAACGGCATGCGGCAGCTGCTAAGCGTCTATGATGCTTCCGGCGATGAAGAACGCCATGAAACCTACACCGAAGCAATGGAAATTCTGAATGCAGCCGACCGCGAGTTTGATGCAGCCCACGTGCTGGAACAGGACCATTCGCTTACCAACCTAACCTACGGGCTGTACCACCGAAATCTCGCGCTGAAGCTTACCGATATATATCTTGATTTTCCGGAGCTGAATACCAACGGCGAACGAGCCGTTCAGGATCACTTTTACCGCAGTCTCAGCTTTCTGGAACTTGTGGCAGAGCAACAGCCGAATCATACGGCCGTTTGGCGGGCACTGACCGACGTTTATACAGCCCTTGAGATGGATGAACAGGCAGAAGATGCCCGTTCGCGTGCCGAACAGCTCTAAGCCCGGTCCTGCAAGACCCTCATTTTTCAACTATTTGATTTTTCTGTATGAAGTTTAATTCCAAAGTTATTCATGCCGGTCAGCAGCCGGAAGCAACAAGCGGGGCGGTGATGCCGCCCATTTTCCAAACGTCAACCTATGTTCAGGAGGCACCCGGCGTCAATCAGGGCTACGATTACGCGCGCGTAGGCAACCCGACCCGAACCGCCCTTGAAAAAATGATTGCCGGTCTTGAAGGCGCCGATGCCTGTGCCTGTTTCGGCAGCGGATGCGCCGCAATGGACGCGCTGCTCAAAATGTTCCGTCCGGGTGATCACGTCATTTCATCCAACGATCTTTACGGAGGAACCTACCGGCTTTTCACTCAGGTTTTCGAGCCGTTCGGCATCAGTTTTTCGTTTATCGACCTCACCGATATTGAAAAAGTTGAGGACGCCGTCACCCCGAACACCAAGCTGATCTGGATTGAAACACCGACCAATCCCCTGCTTAATATCGTGGATATCGAGGCCCTTACCGGCCTGGCCCGCAGCCGGGAAATCCTGACGGTGGTTGACAATACTTTTGCTTCACCCTATTTACAGCAGCCGCTATCGCTGGGCGCGGATGCGGTGATGCATTCCACCACCAAATATCTGGGCGGCCACTCCGATGTAATCGGCGGAGCGGTAGCCACGTCACATCCGGCCATTCTTGAAAACCTGCTTTTTCAGGTGAAGACCACCGGCGGCGTTCCCGGCCCTATGGATGCCTACCTTACGCTTCGCGGCATTAAAACACTGGCCGTGCGGATGGAGCGGACTTGCGATAATACACGTCATATTGCGCGTTTTCTGCGTGATCATCCCGGAGTTAAAAGCGTTCGTTATCCGGGTTTTGAAGATCATCCCGGCCATGAGATTGCGTCGCGGCAGATGAAGGATTTCGGCGGGATGGTTTCATTCACTCTGAAAAATGACGATATTGAATCGGCTCATATGTTTATGAAAAACACGCGCCTTTTCACCCTTGCCGAAAGCCTGGGCGGCGTGGAGTCACTGATCAGTCATCCCGCAAGTATGACGCACGGTTCCATCCCTGCCGAAGTACGCCGAAAAGCCGGACTCAACGATTCGCTGATCCGTCTGTCGGTAGGTATTGAGGACGCATCGGACCTTGTGTCGGATCTCGAAAGAGCCTTTGGCACGATCTGATACCGTTTTCGGCCATTACCATCAACCGCTTCACCCATGCAGCCAGCTCCTCCAAAAACCGGACTGACGATGTGTCTGTTTATCGCCGCATCCGTGGCCTTTTTGTCTGCGGGCTGCTGGAATCCGTTTGCGCCGGGGGTGGAAGAAGGCGATCCGTTTGAGCAGCTGCTGGGCGATCCCTCCACGATTGAAGGTTTTTTCACCCGGTTTCAGAACGCGTATCAGCTTCGGGACACCACCCTCTACGGACCGCTGATTGCCACGGACTTTACTTTTACATTCAGAGATCATGATAACAATGTGGATGTAAGCTGGGGGCGCAACGAAGAAATGAGCAGTACCTACCGTCTGTTTATCAATTCTCAGGACATCCGGATTCAGTGGAACAACATTATTTCACAGAACCTGAATGAGACCAAGACGCAGGGCCAGATCATCCGCCGGTTCGATTTAACCGTAGCGCTTGAAGCCTCGGATCTCATCCGGACAGACGGTGCGGTAAACTTCGTGCTCACAAGAGAAGATTCTACCGATAACTGGCAATTACGCTCCTGGAGAGATGAATCCGACCTGTAGCACGGCTCGGGATTAACGCCGAAAAGATTGTATCTTCCGGCTTATTCGACTATCGCCGGACCGTTTTCTTCTCCGGCACGCTATCATTATTTGAACACCGTTCCGGCAGTATTTTTTCCTTTTTGCCGGGCGCCCTCAATAACATTAAATCATTCTATTATTTATGAAAAATGCAGTAATTGTAGGAGCTTGCCGTACACCCATCGGCTCTTTTGGAGGAAGTCTTTCATCATTCACCGCGCCGGAACTCGGCGCAGCAGCCATCACCGGCGTACTTAAACAAACCAACTGCAAACCCGACGACGTTCAGGAAGTTATTATGGGCTGTGTACTTACGGCCGGGATCGGTCAGGCTCCGGCGCGTCAGGCGGCACTAAAAGCGGGCCTCAGCAAGCGCCCCCCCTGTACTACGGTCAATAAAGTTTGCGCTTCCGGCATGAAATCGGTGATGATGGCCGTAAATCAGATTCAAACCGGAGAAGCCGACGTAATTATAGCCGGCGGTATGGAAAGCATGAGCAATGTACCCTATTATCTGCCGAAAGAACGCTACGGCGCTAAGCTCGGCCATGCCCAGGCGCTGGACGGCATCATTAAAGACGGGCTTTGGGATGTTTATAATGATTTCCACATGGGGAATGCGGCCGAAGTTTGTGCGCGGGAGATGAAAATCAGCCGTGAAGCTCAGGATGAATTCGCCGTCACCTCTTACAAGCGTTCTCAGAAAGCTTCCGACGAAGGATGGTTCAAGGCTGAAATTACGCCTGTGAAAGTGAAAGACCGCAAGGGTAACGTAACGGAAGTCACCGAAGATGAGGAAATTCGCCGGGTCAAATTTGACAAGCTTCCTTCGCTTCGCCCGGTTTTCGACAAGCAAGGAACCGTAACCGCGGCCAACGCCAGCTCCATCAACGACGGTGCTGCCGCGCTTTTGGTGATGAGTGAAGAAAAAGCGGAAGAACTCGGACTAAAGCCGATCGCCCGCATTACGGGTCAGGCAAGTGCCGCCAAAGAGCCGGAATGGTTTACTACCGCCCCGGCCGACGCCATCCCTCTTGCTATTAAACGGGCCGGCTACACCCCCGAAGAGATTGATCTCTATGAAATAAATGAAGCCTTCTCGGTGGTTTCCATCGCCAATAACCAGCTTCTGAAGCTCGATCCGGAGAAAGTTAACATTCACGGAGGAGCCGTAAGTATCGGTCATCCGATCGGCTGTTCCGGAGCACGAATTATCGTAACGCTGCTTCACGCCCTGAAGCGAACAGGCGGCAGCAAAGGATGTGCCGGAATCTGTAACGGTGGCGGAGGCGCTTCCGCCCTTACCGTAGAGATGGTTGGCTAACAAGTATTCTTTTGCCAAACGATTTAATCAATATATACCTTCGGAAAATCAATTTTTTCCGAAGGTTCTTTTTTTTCGAAACCCGCCGGAACAAAACCGATCTGAGCGGGTTTACTCCACTAATTCATTTGCTTTTATAGCAATGACAGGGTATTTTTAAATTCCCTTCTTTTTTACCAATCAATGACCAAAGAGCTTCCCTTATCGCAACATTCGATACTATTTTCTCTCTGTAATACATTTAAGCGTGTGCGCCCCGTTTCAGGCAGCACCGGCCACAGCTTACTCAATATACACCAAGGCTCTTGATTTGATACCCGTGCAACAAAGTTTTCGGATTTTCATCCTTATTACAGGCTTCCTTTTCCTGGCGTCCTCCCTGTACGCTCAGCAGTTGCGTGTGGTACAGCAAACCGCCGAGTTTACCGACTACGAGTTTACCAACGACAGCCTGCGGGTAGTTGC
>PXDL01000007.1 GCA_003566395.1 Balneolia bacterium
GGGCGTCGGAAGAATCGGAATTGCCGACGGCGATAGGGTTGAAGCCCACAATTTGCACAGGCAGGTTTTGTACACCGAAGCAGATGCCGGCCTGAATAAAGCCGAGGCTGCTGCAAATCATCTGAGGAGGCGAAATTCACTAATTCAGATAGAACCCGTCCCGAAAATGCTGACGTCTTCCAATGCCGCCGAAATTATTGGGAATTATGATGTCATCATCGACGGAACCGACAATTTTCCTTCCCGCTATCTAATAAATGATGCCTGTTTTTTTGCCGGAAAGCCATTCATTTATGCGTCTGTCTATCGGTTCGAAGGACAGCTTTCGGTTTTTAATGTACAACTCGCCGACGGAAGTCGGAGCCCCGATTACAGGGATTTGTATCCCGCCCCGCCTCCACCCGAATTGGTGCCTGACTGCGGTACGGCCGGGGTTATAGGTGTGCTTCCGGGCGTACTTGGTACCCTTCAGGCTTCGGAAGCCATCAAACTAATTTCTGGTACGGCTGAGCCGGTTACCGGCAGAGTGCTTATGATCGACATGCGCACCCTTGAACAGCATGAGGTCGGCATCACGAAAAGGACAGATCATCCGCTGAGAGGGCCTGATCCGACAATCAGAAAGTTGATAGATTACGAGGCATGGTGCAATCCGGGATCGTCTTCAGTGCGGGAAATTACTCCCCGCGAACTAAGGCGGCTGATTGGCGAAGAACACTCACTTTCGCTGGTGGATGTACGCGAGCCCCATGAGCACCGGGCCGGTAATCTTGGCGGACAGAATATTCCCGTTGGTGAGCTTGCTAAGCGGATGGATGAAATCAAGCCTGATGCTACGGTGGTTTTTTATTGTGAAAGCGGTATCAGGAGTAAAAATGCCGTAGTGCAATTCTCCACCCAAGAGCCCCAAAATCTAAATTCCTTTAGCCTGAAGGGTGGAGTAAAAGCGTTCAAGTTACTTCCTTCTGAGAAAAACCAGGAATTTTCATGAAAATCAGATATTCCGCCTTTTTTCTATGAGATGAATATCACGCATACTCAAATCCGTCTGAAAGAGAATAATATGATTTGGCTCGTGTTAGGTTGTATAAGAACCTTAAAATTTACATTTTTGGGCCACAATGCACGTTAGAATTGAATCAAATTCGGCCTGAACCAATTGGTGGCAGTACAGCTGCCTTTCCCATACTAATAATCCACGTCATGCAACCCGTTTCAACAAACGAATCAGGAAGCTTGCAAAATCCTGAAACTGAAATCATTTCACTTAAGCTGAGGTGGTTCAGCGTGCTTGCCGAAAAACGGGGCCGGCGCGAGGAGTTTCACAAAGCTGAAAAAGGCATCACCGTAGAAAAGCTAATGGATGAGCTGGAAAAAGAATTTGATGCATTCACTTTGTACAGACCGCATATCCGGACGGGCGTAAACAATGCCTATGCCGGGCCTGATATGGTTTTATCCGATGGAGATGAGATCGCTTTCATAACACCGGTATCGGGTGGATGAAATGAATCAGCCGCTTACAGACGGATTCGGACGTCAACACACTTATTTGCGGGTTTCGCTGGTTGAAAAGTGCAATCTCCGCTGCCGCTATTGTATGCCTGAGGAGCCGGAATGGACACCCGGTCATCAGCTTTGCACCACCGAGGAGCTTTTATTGCTGATGGATACGTTTATCAAACTCGGGGTTACAAAAGTGCGGCTTACCGGTGGTGAACCGACCATGCGAAAAGATTTTACCCGCATTCTTGCCTGGCTTTCCCGCCAGGATGTTGAGCTTTCCATGACCACCAACGGTACACTGATACATCGCTTTATCGACGATTTGAAACGCTACGGCCTGTACAAGCTGAACGTCAGCCTCGATACGCTAAACCCGGTACGCTTTGAGGAGATGACCCGACGAACAGGATTTCATAAGGTTTTGGAAAATATCCACCTGCTGATCGACGAAGGCTTTGATGTTAAGGTGAATGCCGTAATTTTGCGCGGACAGAACGATGACGAGATAATAGATTTTGTGGAGTGGACCCGCGTAATGCCCCTAAGCGTGCGGTTCATTGAGTTCATGCCGTTCAGCGGTAACAAGTGGGATGATGATGTGATGGTGCCTTTCGCGGAGATCAAATCCAGGATTGAAGAATCTTATGCCATAGAAAAAATACCCGACGGCCCCAACGATACTACCAAGCATTACCGGGTCAGCGGATTCCGGGGCAATTTCGGGATTATCAGTTCCATGACCGAACATTTTTGTGGGAGCTGTAACCGGATTCGCTTACTCGCAAACGGTGCCATGAAAAACTGTCTTTTCTCCGATTCGGAAACCAGTCTGCTTGAGCCTTTGCGCAGGGGAGAGGATGTGGAGCCGGTAATCCGGGAGGTAATTGCCCGCAAGCATGCCACCCACGGCGGACGCTTTGCCATTGCAGGCCGGGAAAACCGCAGCATGGTAACCATCGGAGGCTGAGATGACCGAAGAACGTACCGATACACACTGGATCCAAATCGGAGGGCTGCTTCCGGAGCTTGGAGAAGTTTCCGGATTTGTGCGGCGCGATCACTGCGGGGCCGTAAATCTGTTTGAAGGGGTCACCCGCAACCACGACAGCGGGCGGGGAGTTGAATCGTTATACTACGACAGCTACGATGAAATGGCTTTGGCTGAATGCCGAAAGATAATCGGTGATGCTGCCCGACGTTTCGGGCTTGGTGCTGCGGCTATTCTGCATACAACCGGAGAAGTGCCGGTGGGCCGGACATCTATGATAGTGGCGGTGAGTAGCCCGCACCGTAAAGAGTCATGCGAGGCGGTGCTGCATATCATAGCGGCTATAAAGAGAGATGTACCGGTGTGGAAGAAAGAATTTTTCAGCGACGCGACCACGGCCTGGAAAGAAGAACGCGGCAGAAAATGAAGGGAGCTTTATTCCTCTTCATCACCTTTTCCGGAACGTTTTCGCCCCTTCATTGACGTGGCTTTTTTTTGCTTGAGCTTAAAATTTACGTAGCGGAGCCCGTAGATTTTGTGCATCATTTTATCCCGGAATTCGATGGCTTCTTTGAGCTTTTCCTGATAGTTTTTCTTGAATTCTTTGCGGGTTTTGGCTTTCGGAATATAGAAGGTCTTGTTTTTATTTACGCCTTTTTCAGGAGAGTAGCATACGGAGAAAACATGCTCTACGTATTCTTTGTTGTTACGCTTTTTTTTCTTTTGCGTGTAGCTTATTCCGTTGTGACCGATATTGCTGCGGGTTCCCACGTGCATGGGGCGGTCGTGGTTTTTAGCAAAACTCTCCCATTCTTCTATATGCTCATCGCGGAAGGCAACGGCCGAATCAAGCGCTTTCTCTCTGCCCCCGAACTTGCCGTCACTAAAAAACTTGCTGATTTGCTTACCGTCTCTGCGAATACGGACAAACCATCCGAAGGTGTTTTTCTCAGCCTGATCTATTCTTGATATATTTTTCATAAACTGACAGCCAGAAATTTCATGGAACCGAAAGATTGAATCTGTCGCAAGTATCGGGGAAAGTCATAAGATGCTTTGAACAGCCCGTTTTTCTCATATACGAGCGAGGTTTCCGGCGGTTGGGTATTATAAACCTCCAATCATCCCATCAATACCAAACCACAAAAAAACCGTGAATACAACTGAATATGATTAAGCTCCTATCGGTACCTACTTAAGATGCTTCGGTCTGTTATGTAGAGGTGCATCAGGTTTCAGACCAAGCTCAAAACACATTGAAAAAGCAGTTATGGTCAATATAGGCAGGTGTATAGTGGTACACAAGTTAAATGATTTACATGTTTTGCGGGTAAAGCGTTTTATTTAGCGACCGGAAGCTCATCCCAGCTTGTGGTATAGCGTGGCGATTTATGCTCCTGACGCATAGCCCACGCCGGATTCATGCCGTTGACTGCATATGCAATGGTGTCACGCCCGCTCTTTTTATTTACCTCATCAACTATTTGCGAGAGCCGCCGGTTTTTGGTCAGATCGCGATCCTGCATAAACAGATTCCCCTGAATCTCTTTTTTTGAACGAATTTCAGTTAGCATCACCCCGGCTTTCTGAAACGCATATCCGTCAACATAAATAGTGCGGAGACCGGCCAGGGCGGCCTTGCTTAAATCCGGAGTGAAATCGGTTGCCTGAGGCAGCGGTACCGTAGCAGTGTTGCTGTAATAGGGGAAACGGCCGGAAAATCTGTTGGTTTTGAGAAAAACGTGAACCGTTCCGGCAACCGATCCCTGCGAGCGCAGTTTCTCGGCTGCGCGGTTCATATAGCTGGAAACGGCTTCGGTAAGCTGATCGTAATCGGTCACCGTTTTCTTGAATGAACGTGAAGATAAAATGCCTTTTCGAGGCTCCTGATTGTCTTCAAGCGCTATGCTCGGAATTCCGTTTAGCTCACGGTGGGTGCGAAGCCCCGGAATGTGCAGATGGGTTTTAACCCAGGAAGGCGAAGCTGATTTCAGGTCGTAAGCCGTTTCAATCCCGTTTTTGTTTAAAAA
>PXDL01000442.1 GCA_003566395.1 Balneolia bacterium
AGCACGATCAGCTTCCGGCCTATGAATCTACCGACGAACGTTTTCCGCTTACGCTCACGACCGGCCGTGTGCTGGAACACTGGCATACCGAAACCATGACCCGGAGGCTGGAAGACCTTAAAGATATCCGAACCGATTTTCTGGAGGTACATCCTGCCGATGCCGATGTGTACGGCCTGAACGAAGGAGATCACGTCAGGGTGAAAAGCCGAAGGGGGGAAGCGGATTTCGTAACACGCGTATCCGGAAATATCCGGGAGGGCCTCGTTTTTGCCACGTTTCACTCCGCGAAGCATCTCATTAACAAGGTTACAAGTGATGCCGTTGACCCGATGTCACGTCAGCCTGATTACAAGCGGTGCGCCGTTCAGATTGAGAAAATAGCCGAATACGCGGGAGGAGGAGCATCATGAAGAAACGAAATCAGATTCTGTTACTTTCCTCGGTTGTGCTGCTGCTCACGGCCGGATTGATTCTCGGCTATGCGGGCATTTTCCATGTTGATGCCGGGGCGCATCACTCCGAAAACCGCGCAGTTCTGTTTGATGCCGGACTATACGATTTAAGCGGAAACGCGGCCGGAGGTTCGGTGGCGGCAGCAGCTCAGGTCCGGTCGAATCCGATGGCTGAGAAGGGAATTACCGTTGGCGAGCTGATGCGCTTAATCGGAATTCTTTCTATTGTGATTGCGATCATGATTCTTTGCTATGTGGAGTTCTTTTATAAAGCACGCATAAGGCGGCTCACTTACAGACTGCTGCTGATATTGAGCTTGTTTATTCTGCCGGTTATCGCGACACTTGGCGCCACAGCCACGGTGTTGGAGACCACTAAAACCGTAGAGTCATGCGCCAGTTGTCATGTGATGGAACCGTTTGTCAATGATCTGTTTCATCAGGAGAGTACCAGTCTTGCGGCCCGGCATTACAAAAACGGATGGATATCGGAATATCAGTGCTATACCTGCCATACTACGTATGGAGCGCACGGCACATTTGAGGGGAAGCGAGACGGATTTCGCCACTGGCTTTTGTACGTAACCGAAACCTGGGCCGAGCCGATCGTGTATTCCGGGAGCTATCCCAACGTGAATTGTACAAGCTGCCATGTAGGTACCGAAAAGTATCGTCAGGTGGCCAGCCACCGGGCGTTGTCTCAGAAGCTGCAGCGCGATGAGGTCAGCTGTACGTCTTGTCACGGGCCGGCTCACCCTACACCTGCTGAGCGCGATGATGTACCCGAAAGGGCTCCGTTAACCGGGGGGGAGTCTTCACACATACAGGATAAGACAGTCCGGAGCATCTCGTTTGCCGAGCTCGGCCGAATTATAGAACATGTACACGGAAAGGAGTACACGCATGAGCACACCAACTGAAGATCACAAAAAACATATCCCGTATCTCGATCCCGGGAAAGCGGAAAAAGTTGATGTTCTGGTACGAACCGCTGTTGTGTGCGGAATAATCGGAATGCTGCTGGTTTTGTTGTTTTTAATTGTCGGTTTTCAGGCCTGGAGCGTAGGGCTGGGCATGTTTGTCGGTATGCCGGTATTAATGCTGGGTATTTTGCTCTATATCATAGCCGTAATCCGGGATTTAAAATACCGCAATGTTCTTGATGATTAGGATGGGAGACCGGGATTTCCGCCGGGATCAACTCAGAATAATTCAGAGCAGACTTAGTATAGCTTTGAGTTCACTGCATAAAAAAGGAACAGGCGGTCTAAACCTGTTCCTTTATTCTCTGTATCTAAGTCTCTAACTTATAATAAACCATTCCTGATTTATCTGATTCTAATGTAATAGGTTTCAAGTCTAATACTATTACAGCATTTTTAAAACCTCTTACATAATTCACGGTTTTTTTGAAGGATGCTTTAAGATACCCGGAAATACCGATACCCGATATCTCATGCGATCTTCTTTTCAGCCGGCTTGATGATTGTTGTTTTTTTGACGGTGGTATCACTGGCCTTCAAAAGCAGAATATTAAGGGCGAATAAAGGCAGCCGAATCATTCTGCGCCACCGGGCAGGTTCTTTGTACAGCCGGTACATCCACTCCAGGCCGGATTTTCTAAATACTAAAGGAGCGCGTTTTTGGGTTCCCGCTATAAAATCAAAGCTTCCTCCAATTCCGATAATCAATCTGCAGCGGCTCAGTTTGTGCATGTTTTCATAAATCCAAATTTCCTGAGAAGGTGCCCCCAGTGCAACAAAAATTACGGAGGCATGCTGCATCTGAATTTGGGTCGATAGCGGAAGGCGCTCAAAATACATATCGGGTGAATCAGGGGAATAAACACCCTCAACCCGCAATCCGGCATTTTTGGCTGCAAGTACGGCCGCGGCTTTATCTGCAACCCCCGGCGCGGCTCCGTAAAAGAACACAGATTGGTCCAGCCTTGCACAAACCGAGCATATTTTCTCAAGCGAATCCGAACCTGTAATTCGTTCTACCGATTTGTTATACAGGTATTTTATAGCCCAGCTTATTCCAACTCCGTCGGCCGTGTTTATGCTCGAAGATTGTAATGCTTTCCTGAATGTGTTATCAATTATAGATTGAATAGCAATTTCAGGATTTACGGTAACTACGAAGTAGGGAGGTAGTTTTTCGTCATTATTCTGTAATCTTTCATCTATCGAACCAAAAAAATCTTCCTTTGAACAAGGCGATATATTCACTCCGAGAATCGGATAAGTTTCGTTTTCAACTTGAGTATACATGTCTCTTGAATTACATGGTTGATATCCGGACAAAATCTATCTGTGATAATGCCTGTATATCCGACTATACAATTGACGTGCCAACAGTTGAAAACGCTTCGGGCGGCCTTTCAGGCCGCATTTTCTGTTCGGATTCCAACTATAGCTGAATGGGCTGTAACGTTCTTTCTCTCCGGGTTTCGATGAAACGTGTAAGAACTATACTCAGCTGTATCTTAAGCCCGCAGCATTGCGGTATGGTCCAGTTCGGCAATGAGCTTTGCCGGTGACCCTCCGTAAACCGTTCTCGGAGGGATGCTTTTTGTAACAACGGAGCCGGCTGCAATCACGGCACCATGTCCGATTGTAACTCCTTTCAAAATAATAGACCTGCACCCGATCCATACCTGATCTTCGATATGAACAGGCTTGTTTACGATGGGCGATTGTTCATTTATGGGGTGGAGGTCGCTGTCCATGATGATTACATCCCAGGCAATTTTACAGTTTTCCCCGATCTCTACGTGGTCTTCACATACGATGAGAGTATTTCTGTTCAGATAGGTTCCGTTTCCGATTGTCAGGTTTCCTGCGGGCCCTATTTCCAGGCGTACCCCGGAGTAGAACTGACAATTCCCGGCTATTAACGTTCCCCCTTTATGAATCACTTCAGGCATAGGACTTCCGCCGGATACAACAATGATACCGCTGCTGTCAAACTTCTTCGATAGCCATAAGCCGGCAATATGTTCTCTAACGGAATGTCTCCGTAATCGTAATTTAATCTTATGAAGATAGCTTTGGTAGTTCATTCAATTACATCCAATGGGTGATTCAACGGGGTTGGTCTCCGTCCTTTCTCCTGATATAGCAAATAGAGTGCCGTTAATTCTACGGAATCCGAAAACAACTCAAAAGCCGGAGGTCAGCGTGTTGCCGGGATTGAGAAATGAAGCGGCAGGAACAAACTTTCCGTCAACCCTGATTTTATCAAGCAATATCCAGTTATCTGGTGTGGCAACGGCTGTTTTTCCATCTATCATCCGCCCGACGGTGCCGGGAATTTCATCACAAGCTATGCCGCTCAAACGTACTCTCAGGACCGAGATTTTTTTTTCTCCCCATCGTGTTTTCGGCTCACCCCACGGGGATGGGAATGGAGCGAAGTTACACGCTCTCACAAAGGCTTCAATTTTATGAGCGGGTTCCGACCACTGTATGTATCCCTTTCCCGGTATGTCGTTGCGTTTATAAACGGAGCGCCGGCTCAAATCCTGGGGCCGCGACGGGATGGAAAAAGGATCCCGGCTCAATTCGTTCAACAGTCGTTCAATCAACTCCAGGCCCTTTCGGGAGCACTTGATGCTTACGGTTAATCCGGTGTCCGATGAAGAAAGGGGGAAGTGCGTTTCAAATACGATCTGCCCGGCGTCTATGTTGCCTGAGATATGATGGATCGTAACTGCATGAGCCGGCTCTTCATTATACACTGCCCAGCAGGCTACATTTAATCCGGAATAGCCCGGAAGCGGGCCGGGATGTAGATTAAAACTTCCAATCCTTACGGCATCAATAACTTCGGGGCAAATCCGGTAAAGGGAGTGGACATTCAATAGTACATCTATGTGATGGGCATGTATCCAAGCAGCAAAGTCGGGGTTCTTAACCCGGCTTGCCTCAAGAACAGGAACCCCCAAACTGCCCGCAAGATCGGCGATAGAAGTATTCGGGGGCTTCTTTTGTGTGAAGGCTTCCTTGCCGGAGAGAGTAACCTCGCCGCCGGTATCCCGGAAGTTAAC
>PXDL01000397.1 GCA_003566395.1 Balneolia bacterium
AAAAGCATTTCTTCGCGGAGTGTTTCTTCATAGGAAATATTGGGCGGTACGGGATCCGCGCCTGCAAGTGCAAATCCGGCTATCGCGGCATTTACAGCTCCCCATCCGGCAGTCATCAGCCCGAAATCTCGGGTCGGGCCATTGAGCGCCGCCGCACTTCCGGCCAGTACATTCACGCTTCCCCAGCCCAACAGCAGCTGCATAGCACGACCCTCCTGCCCGGCTCTCTCAACTGCAAAAACATGATGCGAACCGGTATCGGGACCGATACGGTATTCCGAAGTCTCCTGTCCGTAAACAGAATAAACACCCGGGGATGTCAGGTTGAAAAGTAAGCCCAGTAAAACAGGTATATATACAGTGTGAAGTGTCATAATGAAATAGATCATATTTTTACCTTATAAAGGCAAAAGTAAGGCGAGCAATTCCTGCTAAGAAGCTTTATTTTCACATGTTGAAAAAGTTTTGCCGAAAACGAAACCGCTATTGCCCGTATTCGTACGCGTCATGTATTTACCCCATACCTGTTGGGCCGTACGAATATCCTGGAAGGAACTCCATCCCTTATTTTTATTAAACATAACATGTACCGACCGGCATAGCGTCCGGTTTTTATTCGTAACCGTGTATCAACTTTCAAAAACCATTAAACTAACCTTCATTCTATGAAACTCCTGCACACACTGTTAATCACGCTGCTGCTCATGGCGTTGGTTACGGCCCCTGAAAGCCGTGCCCAAAGCCTTGAAGCTTTCGAGGAGCGTGTTACAGAATTCACCCTTGACAACGGACTCCATTTCATCATCATTCAACGGGATGTTGCTCCTGTAGCTTCTTTCCTTACGATGGTAAATGTAGGCTCGGTAAACGAACCGGTAGGTCAGACCGGCATCACCCATATTTTCGAACATATGGCGTTCAAGGGTACGCACACCATCGGGACTAAAGACATTGAAGCCGAGTTGCCGCTTATCGAGGCAATGGACGACGCCTACCGCGCATGGATGCGCGAGTCACGCAAACCAAATGCCGACGAAGAAAAACTTGCCGAGCTTTGGGCCGAATTCGAACGCCTTCAGGACGAATCCCAGGAATATGTGGTAAATAACGAATTCTCCATGATTGTGGACCGTGAGGGAGCCGTAGGTATGAACGCGTTTGTAAGCGCTGATGAAACGGCCTTCTTTTACAGCCTTCCTCAAAACAAAGCCGAACTCTGGTTTAAACTGGAGGCCGACCGGTTCATGAATCCGGTGATGCGCGAGTTTTATATTGAAAAAGATGTTATCTGGGAAGAACGCCGCGATCGTACAGACAACAATCCTATCGGGCGTCTGATCGAGGAGTTTAGTTCGGTAGCTTTCTCGGCTCATCCCTACAAAAACCCACCGGTAGGCTGGCCTTCCGATATTGATGCCGTCACAATTCGTGAAACGCTTGATTTTTACGAAACCTACTATGTGCCTCAGAATATGACTATTTCTATTGCCGGAGATGTTGATCCTGCCGAAATGAGACGCCTGGCTGAAAAGTATTTCTCAGCTATGCCCAAAGCCGAAGACCCGCCCGCCCTTTCGGTTATTGAGCCGGAACAACGCGGTGAGCGCCGTTTTACCATTGAAGACCAAAGCCAGCCCATTGTGCTGATCGGGTACAAGAGCGTGGACGGCAACCATCCCGATTCGCCGGCAATGCAACTGCTTTCTTCTATTTTGTTTGACGGCCGCACCTCGCGAATTTACCGCTCTCTGGTTGTTGAAGAGCAACTGGCGCTTCAGGTATCCGGCTTTAACGGTTTTCCGGGCGATCGTTTCCCAGGGCTCTTTATGATTATCGGGGTTCCGAATCAGGGTGTGGACATTGCAGAAATTGAAGAGCGCATTCTGGAGGAAATTGAGCGGATAAAAGACGGTGACATCAGCGAATCGGAACTGGACCGTGTTCGGCGTCAGGCTCGTGCAAGCACCATACGCGGGCTTCAGAGCAATATGAATCTGGCCCTCGGTTTTGCACGTGCACACATCCGCACCAACGACTGGCGAACCGTTTTCACCGATATCGACAAGCTCAATGAGGTTACTGTGGAAGATATTCAGCGCGTAGCCAACACTTACCTGAAAGCCCAAAACCGCACGGTAGGTGCAATCGTTACCAAAGAAGAACCAACGGCTTCCGCCGAAAACTGACACGACTTTAAATTTCAGAATCTATGTTACGTACCATTTACCTAAGTCTGCTTTCGGTCATAATTCTGGCCGCCTGCTCGACCACCTCGGATCAGATCCGAACCATTGATCGCCCTGAAAATCTGACTTATCCGGAGCTGAACCCAATTCCGGTACCTGAAGTTCACGAATTTGAATTCAACGGCATCACCTTTTATCTGGTGGAAGACCCCGAAGTACCTCTGATTAACATCAACACCATTATTAAAGCCGGCTCATGGATGCAGCCCGAAGACAAAATCGGACTGGCTTCCATCACCGGTGAAGTGATGCGTTCCGGCGGCACGGTAAACTATCCTGCCGATGAACTCAACGAACTGCTTGAAAACCGCGCGGCCAGCATGGAAACTTCCTTCAGCCTGACCTCGGGAAACGCCCGGATGAATGTGCTTACCGAAGATTTCGAGGAGCTGCTTCCCGTATTTGTGGAACTGCTGACCTCCCCTGCCTTTCCTGAGGACAAGCTCGATCTGGCTAAGACGCAGCGCCGAAGCGGTATTTCACGCCGTAACGACAACCCTTCCGGCATCGCCCAGCGCGAATTTCGGAATCTGATTTACGGCAGGCAAAACGTGTTTAACACAACGCTTGAATATGACCATCTCAACAATATTGAGCTGGAAGACCTGATTGCCTTTCACCGCGACGCCATCAATGCCAACAACTTGATTGTAGGTGTTTCCGGTGATTTCACGGTTGATGAAATTCGTCCGTTACTCGAACAAGCTTTCGGAGAAATCGAACAGGGCGTACCCAACGAATTCGATTTCCCTGAAATTAATTACACGTTTGAAAGCACCATCAATTTTGTTCCCCGCTCCGATATGAACCAAAGTATCATCCGCATGGGGCATATCGGCGGATACCGGGACAATCCGGATTACGCGGCGCTTCAGGTGATGAATCAGGTACTCAGCGGCGGATTCTCAGGCCGGTTGATGCAGGAAGTTCGCACGCGGCTGGGTCTTGCCTACTCGGTAGGTGGAAGCTTTGGCAGTAACGTGCTCTATCAGGGCCAATTCTTCGCAGGATTAAGCACTGCCGGTGAATCTACCGTCGAGGCTATTGAGGCCACCATGAATGAAATCAGACGACTTCAGGAAGAGCCGGTTTCCCAGAGTGAACTGGACGATACCCGTGAGCGCTTCCTCAACAGCCTGGTATTCCGTAATTCAAGCCGCAGCGCCGCGCTCAACGAGCAGATGAACAACGCCTACCTCGGCCTGCCCTTCGATGCCTTTGAGCAGTATGTTGAGGAAGTTCGCAAGGTTACCCCGGAAGACATCCATCGTGTAGCACGCGAATACCTCCGCCCGGATGCTCTGCATATTCTTGTGGTCGGGAATCCCGACATTGTAGGAGATCAGCTGGCGCAGTTTGGTGATGTGCGTGAAATCGACATCTCTATTCCCCGGCCCGGCGCTCTTGAGAGCCGCGAGGCAATTTCCGGCGACGCCGAAGCGGGAAGCCGATGGATGAATCAAATGGCAAGCCGTATCCTTCAGGAAAACACCGTAAGCGGTATCGAATATGAAGGCAGGCTCGAATCCTCTCAACTGCCTCCCGGAATGGTTATCGACGTGATTGTTAATTACGATTTCGACAACAACGGACTGTCTCAGCAGCTCATCACCCCGATGGGAACCCAAACGCTGAAACTTGAAAACGGAGCCGCTTTCATGGAGATGCAGGGACAGCAGCAGCCTCTCCCGGCTGAATTAGCCGAAGCGTTTCAGATTATGATCAAACGCCACTACACCAGCCTTTCCATGGAAGTTGATGACATCCGGGCCGAATATATAGGTTCTGAAGAGCATGAAGGCAAGGACGTAGCCGTGATCTACATCCACGAGATAGAAGGAAAGCTTTTCATTGACAAAGAAAGTAGCCTTCCCGTCAAGCTGACCTACGAGCAATTCAGTCCGGAGGCCGGAGAGGATGTTGAAGTAGTAGTTGTGTACTCGAATTGGACCGAAAACGACGGTATCATGAGTGCCCATCAGCGGGTGGAAAGTATGGAAGGAGAAGAAGTATCCCGCTACAATTTCACCACGCACAGCCGGAAATAATCAGCAGAGATTGCATATCACATATATAGATAAAAGGCGGTTCCGTGTGGAGCCGCCTTTTTTTGTTATATCGCTATTTTAAACGGAAAACCCCTGACATCCCAAGACCCGAGATTTACACCCGCTAACCTAATGGAAATACTGAATCTTTTTCGTACTAAGCAGTATGTTAAGAACCTTATCATTTTCTTTCCGCTGTTTATTGATGGCGG
>PXDL01000287.1 GCA_003566395.1 Balneolia bacterium
GATGGAGATGTAGTTGAAACTGCATCCGGGGACGATAGATTCAGCACGCTCGTGTCTCTAATTGAACAATCAGGCCTCACCGAAGCGCTGCAGAACGGGGAAGAGTTTACCATTTTCGCACCGACCAATGAGGCATTTGCCGAGTTGCCGGACGAAACAATGGCTGAACTTGGAAATAATCCCGAAATGTTACGCGAAGTACTTCTGTCGCACGTAGTGGTGGGAACAGTTCCTTCCGATCTTGTAACCCAGATCGAAGAAGCGCCTGTAGCATCAGGTGCCACCCTCCCGGTTGAGGCGAGCGATTACGGAGTTCGCATTGGAAATGCCACGGTTACTGAAGCAGATATTATGGCTTCAAACGGAGTGATACACGCCGTTGATGCGGTAATCATGCCCGAAATGGATACAGACAGAGGCGGATATTAAAATTCCCTCATCCATCTTTTATGAAAAGGGGATGTTTCTTCGGAAGCATCCCTTTTTTTAATGTCCGGAAAAGCTGAGCACACGAACTTCGTGCAAATCGTCATCAGGAACGAACCTGGTGTACAACATGCCGTTCCTGACGGCACTTAATGAATAGTCCGGCGGCAGATGAACCCTCCCAAGAGGAGCGCCGTCGTAATCCAATACCGTATATTCCGTCCCATCCGGCCCTTCATCAGTTCGGAGCCAGAATCTGTGGTCGTCATCAAGAAAGGCGTGGGTGAAAGGAGGCTTAAGTTCACGGATTCGGGCTAAAGCTCTGTCGTGATGCTCACGGGGGATAGCATCGAGATAGTACCCGATATACTCTTCATCCGATGCTCGTTCCACAATGTTCACCGTCAGTTCGTGCAGGAGCTCACCATCCTGATCAAAGAGTTTAATCTGCCCGGTTTCAACATTGCCGTACAAAAACGTGCCGTCGTGCCTGATCGACAGAATATCTGTGAATCTGTAGGGCAGCGAGTAAAGGCTGATCGCAGAGTTTTCGGAAATAACAAGAAGCCCGTTATGCGATTGCGCCGTGAGAAGGCTGTCTTTCAGAATAACGCCGTCATCATCGGAAATGAACAATTGCCGGCTTCGGTATTCGGGGAAAATGTCGTCGGGATTATCCTGATTGGTTATTCTGATTTGCTCGGACTGCGACATCAGATTTCGTCCGGCTCCCAGCCTGCCGGTCATGGTGGACGAGCGGTCTTCGAATTCCACCTTCAGGTCCTGTTCAAAACGTAATAGTCCGTTTTCATCAGGAGTGAAAAGCTGTACGCGGCCGTCCGTTGCCATAGTCCTGATGCCGTCGCCGGTTAATCCGGCCCGGGTGTGCTGCATAAGCTCGCCCGGCCCGCTTCCGGGTCCGGCGATCTGCTGCAGCCAGTTGCCCTCTTCGTCGAACTGATGCAGCGCGGTGGATGCCCGGTCGAGCACAACCATGTGGCCGTTAGGCAGAACCTCGAGGTTCTGGATAATGCCGGGCATGTAGGATTCACTTTCGCCTATGGAAAACCCGGATTCATACGCCAACTCAGGAAGTTCGGCGGGATTAATAGTTCCGGTTTCAGCCGGACCGTCTTCTTCACCGTTGCATGACAAAAGAAGGAAGGCCAGGGAAAGTAGATATGCAGGAAAAAGCAGCTTGTTCATAAACATACAGGATGATTGGTTCCGGGAAAGATGAAGCCGGCCGGACTTATAAGCCCGTCTCAATGACAAAGACAAAACGGTATAAATATCGCAAAAAAACCGCTTTTTTGAAGCATAAAGCTCACTTATTTAATGTGATGTTACGACCTCAATAGCTATCTTATTAAGATGAAAATTAACGTATGCTTCAATGTGAATCCAATATTATTGAAATTTTATGAAGAGTAAGAAAAACTTCAGGCCGGAAAGTCTGATGATGTCCTACGGGTATAAACCCGAATTATCTGAAGGCGCTATAAAATCCCCTATTTTTCAAACATCCACATTTATGTTCAAGAATGCCGAGGAGGGTAAGGCATTTTTTGAACTTGCCTACGGTTTGCGGGAAAAGGAACAGGATGAAGAACTCGGGCTGATCTACAGCCGCATCAACAATCCCGATCTTGAGATTCTCGAAGACCGGCTGGCACTTTGGGATGAAGCCGATGACTGCGCTGTTTTTGAAAGCGGCATGAGCGCCATTACCACCGCCATGCTTGAGTTCCTCAAACCCGGCGACCTGCTGCTTCACAGCGCTCCTCTTTATGGGGGAACCGATCATTTTATACATCATTTCCTGAAAAAAATAGGGGTGCATTCCGTCTCGTTCCGGGCCGGACAAAATCGGGAGCAGATAGACGAAGTTCTGGAAAAAACCGGAATGGCCGACCGCCTGGCTATGATCTACATCGAAACGCCCGCCAATCCTACTAATTCGATTATTGATATTGCCTGCTGCCGTGAGATCGCCGACGCCCATCAAACCGAGGAAAGCCAGGTGTACGTAGCCGTAGATAATACGTACATGGGGCCGCTCTGGCAGCATCCGCTTAAACACGGAGCCGATTTGGTCCTCTACTCGGCCACAAAATTTATCGGAGGCCACAGCGATGTGATTGCCGGTGCCTGCTGCGGGAGCGATGAAGTGATGAAGCGCATCAAAACGCTGCGGACGTTCCTCGGAAATATGGCTTCACCACACACCGGCTGGCTGTTGATGCGCAGCCTTGAAACGCTGAAAGTAAGAATGGAACAGCAGTGTCTGAACGCGCAAAAAGTGGCCGCTTTCCTGAATGATCATCCTAAAGTAACGAACGTCAACTATCTGGGCCTGATACCGGAAGATTCATCCGACTATGAGATTTACCAGCGCCAGTACGAGTCGCCGGGAGCCATGCTTTCTTTTGATATTGACGGGGGTGAAAAAGAAGCGTATCGGTTTTTGAATGCACTTGTGTTGGTGAAGCTGGCCGTAAGTTTAGGCTCAACTGAATCCCTGGCCGAGCATCCCGCCACCATGACCCATGCCGGAGTTGATCCGGATCACCGCCGTGAGTTCGGTGTCACCGAAAGCCTGGTACGTCTGTCCGTGGGTATTGAGTTCATTGATGATCTGCTTTGGGATCTGGAACAGGCGCTGGAAAAAGTGTGAAGCATTACGCAGAACCGGACAGATCAGCGTGATTGAATAGAAGGCTTTGATAAACCAGGGAATTTGTTTGTATTCAAAGCCGGAGTAAACATGAAACCGGAGCATAGGCTATCTATTCGAGGATTTCATTTTTGTGACAAGGCAGAAGACAGGCAAATTACCGGTTTTGCAAAGCCTTCAAATCCGTTTTGCTGCGTACAAAAGGATACGTAAGTTAGCCGCAATGCGTTATGATTACATTAAAAACTGAACCATTGGAAGCTGAAAGCCTTACGACTCAAACAGCATTAACGGAGCATGTTATGAAAAGTACAATACCGGTTCTTTTGTTGGTTTTCCTGCTAACGGCCTGCGGGAGCAACGGTGAAGCAGAATATTCGGAACCGCATACCTATATGGAAATTGAGGCTGATCAGGCGCATAACGCCCGGAATTCCCTCGATTATTACGGCACCTATTCCGGTGTTGTTCCCTGTGCCGACTGCGCCGGAATAGATACCACGGTTGAATTACTGGAGAACGATACCTTCATTTTTTCCGTCCGTTACAGGGGCAAGGAAGACGACACCGTTCACCGGTACGAAGGGGAGTTTACCTGGAATGATGCCGGCAACACCGTAACGCTATGGGGCCTCGAAGACCGCCCCGATCAATTCTTTGTAGCCGAAAATATGCTGATTCAGCTCGATATGGACGGCAATCGCATCACCGGTGAACATGCCGACGCCTACATACTTGAAAAAGAACCGGATCGGTAAAAAGAAAACCGGCAAAATCTCACATCCGGTGCTTGCTCACTATGTATAAATTTATGACATTATTTGCTTTAAAAGCCAAGCCGTTATCATGAATATTGCTCCTCCTTTATTTTTAATCGTGCTGCTGTCGGTGTGCCTTTCGGCTTGCGGCAGTGAAGAACCCGAAACCGTTCCCGATCCTGAAATCGGAATTGAAGATATGGCCCACCCTTTCACCCTGAGTGGAACTACCTGGGAACTTGAACAAATAAACGGCCGGGAGCCGCAATCGGCCAAAAACGGCCGGGGTAAACCCAACATCCGCTTCAATCAGGAAGAAGGCACCGTTTCAGGATTTGCCGGATGTAACACCTTTCACGGCAGGTACGAAACGCAGGAAGCCGGAAGTATTTCGTTCAGCCGTATGGCGGCAACAAAAATGATGTGTGAACACATGGAAACCGAAGAAGCGGTAATGACGATGCTGCAGGAGGCCGACACCTTTGCGGTTGAAAATAGCCGGCTGTTTCTGAAGTCGGGAGAGGAGATACTCGCAACGTTTAAACCGGATGACAATGAGCGCTAAGGCCGGCCGCATGCTCAGGTTGATTCCGGCCTGCCTTGTACTGCTGTTATTTCTGCCCGGTCTTCTGTTCGGGCAGTTAAACCGGGAATGGGAGAAAGATGTGCTTGGTGATGATTTTGAAGTAATAACCCTCGAAATGCCCGAAGATTATGAGGGGGAGGTAGTCACGACGGTGGTTCGCAAGCGTGCGGCTGAAGAACCTTCGGCACAGGCGGTGTTATATATCCACGGCTTTAACGACTACTTTTTCCAAACCGAACTGGCCGGGCGCTTCAACGAACAGGGATTTGATTTTTATGCGGTTGACCTCAGGAAATACGGCCGTTCCTGGCGCGAGCATCAGCAGATGACCAATGTGCGCGAACTTTCCGAATATTATGCCGACATAGATACGGCACTTGCGCTGGTTCACGAAGGCGGACCGGACCGGGTGCTGCTTGCCGCTCATTCAACCGGCGGACTTACCGCCACGCTCTATGCCGCCGACCGGGCCGGTTCCCATAAATTTGATGTGCTTTGGCTCAACAGCCCTTTCTACGAATTCAATGAAGGATTCTGGAACCGGAACATCATGCTGCCGATGGTCTCCTTTATGGGTCGTTTCAGTCCGGACAGGCTGCTTCCGGCTTCAGACGAACCCTCGATGTACAGCAAAAGTATCCGCCGGGACGGCCGGGGTGAATGGAAATACGACACTACGTGGAAAACCGAAAATCAGCGCATAAGTTTCGGCTGGATTCGCGCCATTCGTCTCGGGCACAAACGGGTGGCATCCGGCCTCGAAATTCCGGTGCCCGTATTGGTGATGCATTCCGACAAAACCATTACCGGTGATGAGTGGAGTGAAGATTTTTTCACCGGTGATGCGGTGCTCGATGTGGAGCATATTAAAGAGGGCGCATCAAAACTATCATCACCCGACCTTACGGTCATGGAAATAGAGGACGGCATGCACGATCTGATTCTCTCCCGGGAACAGGTACGTGAAACCGTATATGAGAATCTTTTTGAGTGGCTGCAAGCACGTTTCCGGGATCCGGAACAGGAGTAATCAAAGCCGGATTTTAGCCTGTTGTTCCTAATCCTCCTGCTATGGCGTTGAGAACCAGCAGCATTTCCGGAAGCTGTTTTTCAGCCTGATCGTCTTTTCCGTCTTGTTTTAGTTTGCGCCAGTGCCTGAGTTGCGATATCTGAAGCTTATGCAGAGGATCGAGGCGCCGGGAGCGGAAATTTATCATCTTGTACATACGCGGCCTGCGTTCGTTCAGTTTGTGCCCGTAAAGTACCTCAAGCATTTCGCGGGTACGGCCGTATTCATCGGTGATGCGGTTCAGGTAGGTTTCGGCGAGCTTGCTGTCATCTACCAGCGAAGCATACGATTTCATTATGGTTGTATCGCTGAGGGCGATAGCCGATGATGCATTCGTGATGATATACCGAAACGGCATAAAATGCACCGCATGTTTGCTAAGCAGCTCAAAAGCCGCTGCATCTTTGTCCTTTAGCTTCTGAAGCGCTGAGCCTACTCCGTACCAGCCGGTAAGGAAGAAACGAGCCTGACTCCAGCTGAACACCCAGGGTATGGCGCGCAGATCGGCAAAGGTGCGCCGGCCGGTGCGTCGTGCGGGCCGTGAACCGATGCGGCTGGCTTCAATGATATCTATCGGGGTTGCCTGAGAGAAGAACCTCACAAAATCATCGGAGCGTACCAGACTTTGGTAGCTTTCCAGGCTGAAATCATACAGCTGATCGATGATCGGCTCAAGTTCTCCGGCAACCGACTGATCGCTCTGTCCGTTGTTTACATTCCCGATGGTATTGGTCTTGTCGAACACACCAAGCGTAAGTCCTGCGGTTCCCGCCTGAAGCAGTTCGAGGTTATAGAGAGCGGTTATAAGGTTGGCGTATTTTTGTGAAATTACCTCGCCCTGTTCGGTCAAACGCATGTCTCCCTGAATGGTTCCGGGCGGCAATCCGGCGATGAAACGGTGGGTCGGACCGGCTCCACGGCTGATGGTTCCCCCGCGGCCGTGAAAGAAACGGATGCGGACGCCAAGCCGGTTTGAGGTTTCCGACAATGCACGCTGAGCCCGGACCAGGCTCCACAAACTGGCAAGAATACCACCGTCTTTGTTGCTGTCGCTGTAGCCGATCATCACCTGCTGGGAGCGGTCGAAGCCATGCTTTTCCCGCCATTCGAAGCTGCGCCGGGTAACCGGGTGGGTAAGAAAGGCCTCCAGAATGCCGGGTCCGGCTTCCAGATCATCGATGGTTTCAAGAAGCGGAACCACAGGCAGCTTGCAGGCAATACCTTCTTTGGTTTGTTCCATTAAACCGGCTTCACGGCAGAGTGCATAGACTACAAGTAGATCGCTCAGGCTGCGGGTCATGCTCACAATGAGCGAACCAATCCCGCGGGTTCCGTACAGTTTGACTTGCTTATACAGAACGCGGTAGCAGGCAAGTACGGCATCGGCTTCATCACCCAGGCCGTGGCGATGGCGTACAAAGGGACGGGCGGTTTCCAACTCTTTATTCAGAAAATCAACGCGCTGCTCTTCGGTCCAGTCTGCGAAGTTTTCGGCATCGTCGATACCGGCGGCCTGCATAAGCTGGGAAAGCGCCGTATCATGGAATTTGCTGTTTTGGCGTATATCCAGAGCCGCAAGATGGAAGCCGAAGGTTTCGGTTTTCCGTATCACCGGTTCTACATCCGTCTTCGCGATGCGGTCAGCTTTTACGCTGCGAAGTGATTGTTCGAGAACCCGCAGGTCGTCCAGTACCTGTTCATGATACATGTAATAGCGGAAAGGCTCCTGATGTTCAATCGGCTCCTCGCCGTCGGATAGCGGGATTTTGATCTGCATCAAGTTGAGAAACTGACGCCAGGGTTCGTCGGGATTACGGTTGAGGCCGGGTTTGGCCGCATCGCCCAGCTGTTCGGTGAGTTCGCTGATTCTGGAAGTAAGCTCGTCAGGAACTTCAGCTTCAAAAGAAGAAATACTGATTTTCCTTGAAAGTTCAGTAAGATCTTTTTTAAGCAGCAAAAGAGCCTGTGTCCGCAGCTTTTTGAAGGTCGATTGAGTTACATCTGCGGTTACAAACGGGTGACCGTCGCGGTCGCCGCCCACCCAGTTCCCGAAACTTATTTTTGGGAGAACGTCGGTTGAATTGAGGTCTCCGGGGTCGAATCCGGTCTCTTCCCAGGCATCGCGCAGCCGCTTGTCGAGCATGGGCACAACCTGAGGGAATACGGTGGTAAGGTAGTGCATCACATTGCGCAGCTCGTCCTGAATATCCGGTTTTTGCAGAAAAACCTGGCCCGTATTCCAAAGGCGCTGCATGGCCGCCATGATGTCGTCTTCGATCTGCTGTTGTTCTTTCTCCGTCCACATGGAGTTCTCTCGCTTTACCATCAACAGATAAATGGAGCGAAGCTGATCAATAACCGTTGAACGCTTGGATTCGGTGGGATGGGCGGTCAAAACCGGCTCAATGCGTGTGTGAGGCAGTTTTTCAAGGATCTCTTTTTCGGTCAGCCCGTTTTTTTTTAGGTCCTTAAGGGTCCGTCCCCAAAGCCCGGATATGCGCGATAGTCCGTGTTCATTTTCCAGCTTTCGCCTAAGCTGAACGGCCGCATTTTCCTCAACAATGGTAATTAGCTGGAAATAGAGAGAAAAGGCTTTGCTGATTTTCTCTGAATCTGCCGTTGATGTGTCTCCTTTTTCAATAGCAGCGGCGATATCATCTTCACCAATTTCCCGGAGCATCCGGAGGTAACAGGTATGAAGAAAGGTGAGATCGTTATTAATTTTTTCAAGCTCTATGCTGTCATCTGTTGTGCTAAAATACATAAGAACGGAGGTTTAGGATGAACACTAATAGCGTCTTAAAATAAACATTTCAGGCAGTGAATCGAGAAAAATTCGAAGAGGATTTACAAATAAAGGTCTTCGGCCGTTTATAAAAAACGATTCCGAAACAAGCTAAGGCAGGATTGAACCTCAACGGGTCTTTCCATGTTTAAAAATCAATGAAGCTATCGTTACTTACTATTTTATTGACACTCCCATTCTATACCGGATGTGAACGGGATTACACCGATGCCGATAGTAATCTCCTGTCAGATCAAACAGCGGCGCAATCAGAACCTGAACCCTTCACCCTGCCGCAGATTGACGAAGAAGAACTTATAGCTGCTGTTCAGGATGTCCCGCGATTGTCTTCATTCATCTTTTATCAGCACGGTGAAATCGTCCATGAGCTTTATACCGGCGGCCTTACGCGCGCGACGCCTCTCAATATTAAATCGGCATCAAAAAACATACTGTCCACCCTGGTGGGTATCGCAATAGAGGAAGGCTTCATTGAAAGCGTAGATGATAAAGTAGGCCGGTATTTGCCGGAATATGTGGCGGCAGCCGGCGAAGGGGCCAAAGCCGATATCACCCTTCGACATCTGCTTACTATGTCGAGCGGGCTGCGATCGACCAGTTTTGGAAATTACGGGCGATGGGTGGCCGGCCGTGATTGGGTAGCGGGCGCAATCGGCGGGGAACAGCTTCACCCGCCGGGCACGCGCATGAGATACAGCACGGGTGATACCCATATTTTATCGGCCGTAATTACCGAAGCCACAGGCATGAGCACCAGAGCTTTCGCTCAGCAGTATCTTTTTCGGCCTATTAATGTGCGCATCGGTGGATGGGACCGTGCGCCTGAGGGCTATTATTTCGGCGGCAACAATATGGCGCTTTCCCCCGGCGGACTGCTGTCATACGGGCTTTTATACCTGAACGAGGGCAGGTACAATGATGCGCAAGTTGTACCTGAAAGCTGGGTCAGAGAATCGCTGCAGCCGGTTTTCGAGCGCATAAGTTTCAATCCCCGAGGCCATGATTACGGCTACTTGTGGTGGAGCAATACGTTCGGACATCACAGAGCTTGGTTTGCATGGGGCTACGGCGGACAGTATCTGTTTATCATCCCCGAACTTGATGCCGTAATCGTATTTACCGGCAATCCGGATGCCCGGCAGCGAGGCGTGAACAACATCATCTATAACATGATGGATGAGGTTGTGGTGCCGTATGCCTATCACCGGAATTGAGTAGAATTTATTCAGTGATTTAGAATCACTGATGTCCGGGGAATTAGCGCGGATTTCACGGGTTGATCCTGACAAATTACCAAGCCCCGTGCCCGGGAATATTTTAGAGCCGGAGGTTTTTGGAACCCTTTTGTCCGCACAAAAGGTAAAAGAAGTCCATTTCGACATGGGAGTTGTAAGAATTCATCTAACCTAATGAATTCGCTACATTTTACCGGACAACAGTGATTCAACATTGGAAAGGGCCAAATAGTAATATGACCCCAACTACCATTCACCATTCAAAAAAATCCTACTGCTGCGTCGCACTAACGGATGCATCGGCGTGCTTAACGTAGGTATCCAGCCAGGTAAGGGTTTCCCAGAGCATGTGCATCACCGATTCACGGGCGCGATATCCGTGGCTTTCATGAGGGAGCATTACCAGCCGGGCGGTGCCGCCGAGACCCTGAAGCGCCTGATACAACCGCTCGCTCTGCATGGGGAAGGTGCCGGAATTGTTGTCAGCCTCACCGTGAATCAGCAGAATAGGGTTGTTGATATTATGAGCGTTGAAAAAGGGCGACATGGTGATATACAGGTCGGTGTCGTCCCAAATGGTACGCTGCTCGCGCTGGAATCCGAAAGGCGTTAGGCTTCGGTTATATGCTCCGCTTCGCGCGATACCGGCCTTGAACAGATCTGAGTTGCCCAAAATATGCGCCACCATAAAAGCACCGTAACTATGCCCGCCGATGGCAGCACGATCGGGATCGGCAATGCCCATATCGGCTACTGCATTAATTGCAGCTTCGCTGTTCATGACGAGCTGTTCGATGAAGGTGTCGTTGGGTTCCTTATCCCCTTCACCTACAATCGGCATGGTGGCGCTGTCGAGCACTGCATATCCCTGAGTAACCAGCCATTGTGGTCCCCAGTAGCTGATATTGTTAAATTGGTAGGGCGAGTCGGATCGTTGTCCGGCCGCGTCTGCGCTGCGAAATTCGCGCGGATAAGCCCAGACCATCAGCGGCAGGCGTTCGTCGGTTTCCTTGTCATAGCCGGGCGGAAGCAGCAAGGTGCCGCTGAGCGGAATACCGTCTGCACGCTCATACGTGAGGGTTTCCCGGTGTACGTCTTTTAAATTCGGGTTCGGATGATCAAAGTCAGTAAGCGCGGTTTCCCGGCCTGTGCTTCGGTTCTTGAGGAAGAAATTGGGTGGTACCGTTACCGATTCCCGCCGGGTGATAAACTGCTCTGCCTGATCGTCGAGCAGGGTGACTACAAACTCGTAATTCGGCGATTCACTTTGCCAGAGCCGTTCGGTTTCGCCGCTGATTACATCGAACCGGTCGAGGAACGGACGGTTGCCTTCGGGTGATGCGCCCATGCCGGTAAGGTAGATGTTGAATCCGCTTTCATCGGTTACAAGTACTGAGTATCCGAATTCATTGGTCCTCATTTCCGGGGTACCGGGATCGTTGTAGCGGTCTTCATAATTACGCTCGCGAACAAGCTTCTGGCCGTCTCTGACATTAGACGGATTTATCCGCCAAACGCGCTCATTACGGGTCTCGAACCAGCGCTCCATCACAAGCGAGAGATTGTCGTGGCCCCACATGATACCGGCATATCGGTTTTCGAGCCGGGCGATGGGGGTGGGTGCACCGGTAAACGGAATTGGGTGCATATACACGATATCGCGGGTATCTACCTGTTGGCGCGGGTCGCCTTCATCCTGGGCTTCAACCCAAACTACGGTCGCAGGCTCGTCATTGCGCCATGTGATACTTCTGGGGCCGGTGGTGGTAGCGTTAAACCCGATCGGCACTTCATCCTGAAGAGGTATTTCGGCCACGGTTTCCACAACGCGTCCTTCCTGATCCCATATTTCGGTACGAAGCGGGAACCGAAATGCCGGTACGGTATAGGAGAACGGCCGGTCGGTGAAGGCCACCATCAGGAATTCTCCGTTCGGTGAGGGAGACATGGACCGGATGATTCCGGCTTCACCTATCTCCCGGAGATCATGAGAGCGGTTTACCTCTATAATCTGAGAGGTGAAGTAGTACTCAAAAAGGGCTTCATCATGGCTGTTTTGGAGCATATCCTGATACGTCCGTGCCGGAGCGGATCGCCCTATATTTTCCTGAACCACGGGTCCGGCAGGCCTGAGGTCGGCAACCGGAGGCTCGCCCTGGCCTTCAGGTACGGCGCGGACAAAAAGCTTATCGGAAGACGGATGCCAGCTGATGCTCGATCCGTAATAGGTGTCGTTGACCTGCACCCCGCGAACCTTATTTACGGTACGGTCGGAAACCGAGCCGGTCCAAAGTTCTACATCTTCCAGGGTGGTATGGGTGAAAGCGAAATAACGGCCGTCGGCAGACCAGCTCAGATTGCGAATGGACGGGTTATCGGGAAGCCCGCTGACGGGATGCGATTCGCCGGTTTCCATATCCACGAGGCTCAGCCCTACTGAAGCAACACTGCGGCTTGGCCCGTTCGTGGCCGGGTTGATGCGCAGCCCGGCAAGCCGGAGTTCAGGCTGGGCAAGTTCGATAATGCCGGGCAGACTCGGTCGGTCCATCAGAATCATCCACTCTCTGGTTGGGCTGAGACTCACAGCGGGCGTAGCTCTTGCGTCAACAATAGCCGCGACTTCCTCAGGCGGCATCTGATATTCAAGATCCTGAACGCCGGACTGCTGGGCAAACGCGGCGGGGAAAAAAAGGAGAGTGATTAGCAGACAATGTAGGGCATGTTTCATAGCGGATGGATTGCGATTACGATTGGGATTTGAAATGAGAAGTCAACGTAAAATAAAGAATAACGAATCAGGGACGCATTATACTATTTTTTTTGAAATACTGCCGGGAGCGCCGTAATCACAGAGAAGATGTGGCTCATCAAATAAACTTTGCTTAGGTTTTTTTAACGTGGGAAGACTTCGTGACCTTACTTCGAGTAATAATATCCTTTTAGGCAGTATAAAAGCGGCGTTTACCGAGAATGTGAATGAGTTAAGAAATGCGAGTAACTAACATCTATTTAAATAAGCCACGATGATATGAACTCACGAAGTCGTACGATGAGTTTTGGTAGATTTATTTAATCACACTATCCGGGGAAAGTGTTTTCAAATGGCACCAATAAATCCGGCCTTGTGAAAAAATGGCGACTGGTCGCTCCGCTCCCAATGGTGAATGGTGGGTTTTGAATTTTGAATGATTGTACAAAGAAAAAATTATTGAAATAAGCTACTGCTAACTTATAAACAGCTTCAAATGTTCACTGATACTGTATACTGATACTGTCCTCTGTAACCGGTTAACTTTTGTCCATACAAAAGGTGAAAGGAGTCTAATTCAAGCTCTAAATCAGTTATTTGTATCCTACTAAGAGGTTAGCACCATTGGGCCACGTGATTGAAAAAGCCGGGTTATGATCAGGGTCAGTAAATTATTGATTCGTACATAATCCGGCTTTTCGTTTATTCCCGACCTCATTTATTCCACATATCTCTTCATAAACTCAATCATCCGGAGCAGGCGGTCTTTGCGCTGATGCACATCGCCGGTGCGGGAAAGGTCATGGCCGGCACCGGGATAGCGGATGTATTCCACCTCGCGTTCAAGAAGCTTGAGGGCGCGGTACATCATTTCGCTCTGGCTGACACCGGTGCGTAAGTCGTTGTCTCCATGCAGAATAAGCAGGGGCGTTTCGATCTGATCCACCCAGGTGAAAGGAGAATCGTGCCGGAGAATCTCGTAAATGTCCTCATCCCACGGATACCCGCCGAAGCGGTCGTTAACAAGCCGGTAGGCATTGCCTTCACCCAGAAAAGTGCTTAACTCATAGACGCCTCGCTGGGCCGCAGCCGCCCGGAACCGGTGATCTTTGGCAACCAGATAGGCTACAAGATAGCCGCCGTAGGAGCCTCCGGTAAGCACAAGCTGATCTTCATCTATCCAGGTATAGCGTGAAACGGCATCGTCAAGCGATTCCAGCACATCATTCATCGGGCCGATACCCCAGTCCTGATGATTGGCTTTCTGGAAATCATAGCCGTAGCCTCCCGAGCCACGCGGGTTGGAGTACACCACGCCAAATCCATACGCGGCAAAAAGCTGAAATTCGTGCCACATGCTTGCTTCGCCGGTTCCCCACATCGCGCTGGGCCCGCCGTGAATTTGCAGGAGCGTGGGATAAGCGCCGCCCTCCCGGTAATCCGCAGGCTTCATCACCCAGTATTCAACTTCCAGACCCTCCCCGGTTGTGATGCTGTGCTTTACCGGCTCGGAAATAATGCGTTCCGAAATCCAGCTTTCGTTATGGCTGCTGACGCGCCTCAGGTTCCCGGCTTCGGGACGACCACGATATAGCTCAAACGGATTGCGGTAGGTGGTTTTCACTACAAGCAAACGGTCCCGGTGAAGTGCATAATCCCGGATTCCGGTTTCGTGCCCGGTCAGTCGCTGCCATTCGCCCGAACGGACATCGAAGCGGTAGAGCGGGAATCCGCCGTTGGTTGGTGCTGTGGCGTAAAGCGTCCGGCCGTCGGGACCCCATTTGAGGTTGCCGAGGTTTCTGTCCACATCTTCGCCCAGGTGACGCACGTCGCCTGTCCGGGTATCGAGCAGGCCGATTTTAGCCTGATTATAGCCGCGTTCCCTGGTGTCAAACGCGCGGAAGGCCACATAGCGACCGCCGGGTGAAGGAACGGGATTGCTGTAGGCATAGTGAACTCTGGATACGTACCGCTCGGGTGAGTCGGCGTGAACGCTCACTCTGTAAAGGGAGGATTCCGTCAACCTGTCGGGATGCAGGTCGTTTAGGGTGTTGCCGGCAAAAAGGAGTTCCCGGCTGTCCGGCATCCAGGTTCCGCCGCTGAAGGAATAGAATCCTTTCCTGAGGGTCAGGGAGCGTATATCGGACTTCGGCTCATCCTTCATCACATACCAGTGGGTGTAGGTGCGGGACGGATTCAGGTGAAATTCACCCTGAAAATCCAGTCTGTTCAGTACGGCCGGGTTTTGTTCCGACTCATTCCGGGCAAGCCAGGCGCGGATTTGCTCAATATCACCATCGGGATTCGCTTCCGCATCGTGGTTCGGAGGAAGCGGATCGATGCCCGGCTTTTCATGGGGCCAGGCCGGGCCTTCCCTGAAACGCTCCATCGCAAGCAACTCGTCGTGGCGGTATGTGGATGAAAACAACAGCCGTTTTCCATCCGGACTCCATGCGGGTGATGAAGCTCCTTCTTTTTTATCGGTATAGGCCTGTGCTTCACCTCCGTCGGTGCGGATCACAAAAATCTGGGATGCTCCGTCAACCGTGCGGGTGAAGGCGATTCGTTTGCTGTCGGGATGCCATGCGGGCCGGGAAGCGCCGTTCTCGTGCCGGGTAAGCTGGCGCGGAGCATCACCGGAGCCTACATCATAAAGCCATAGCTGATTTACGTAGCTATAGCCGTCGTCTGTTTTTTCGACCGACCTTACCACATAGACAGCCTTGGTGCCGTCCGGCGAAATCGAGAGGTTGCTGAGCTGATTGATTTTCGTCAAATCAGTTGTCTGAACCGGTTTTAGCCCGTCTGAGGCATAAAGCCCGGAAACGCCGAAAAACAACAGAAAAGCAAAAAGAAAAAGAGTAGAAAGGTATCGGTAGAGGAAAGTCTGAGTCATAAAGCAGATTAATTGAGAAAAATGGGCAAAGTCGAAATCAAAGCCGCCGTAAAGAATAATAGATCAGGCTTTTACTTACAAACCCCGTGATTAAAACAAATGTAAATATGCGCTACCCGGATTATTCACCTACTCAACAGCCGGGGAATAATTTTAAAATTCAATTTTAAATTAAAACGCGCAAACCTACCTTCCACTGTTGACACTGTTGACACTGTTGACACTGTTGACACTGTTGACACTGTTGACACTGAAAATTCTAATCACCCTTCACCGGTACGGAAGCGATTGATAATCCCGCGCCCGTTCCGGCCCTGAAAATAATGTAATGATGAAAAACGCTGTTTGTTCGACTGTAATCAGTTTGTTTGTATTTGTTTTAAGTGGTTTGATGCTCACCTCCTGCGACAACAGTAACGCCGGTGTTGAAAACGGCAACCGTGCTATTTTGGTGAGTTTCGACGCCCTGAATGAAGAAATTCTGCGAAACACACTCACGCCCGAGCATGTGCCTGCTTTATTCCGCGTGTTTGATGAAGGCAGCTGTGCCGAATACGCCCAAACGGCATTTCCATCATTAACTGCGCCCAGCCACGCATCTATATGGACCGGGGCATTTGGTAATGTGAGTGGCGCAACTGCGAACTGGCAGCATAAGCTTCCGCGATCGGAAAACAACGTTCTGGAAAGTATTTCCGGATTTTCCTACGATGTGCTGAGAGCGGATCATTTCTGGATTGCGGCCGTTGAGAAAGGCTACAGAGCCGGCGGGCATCAGGTAACGCAGGCTCCGTTTGCCGGAGGATTTCCTTCAGCCGGGGAGGCGGATACCGAACTTGAGCAACGCAGAGAGCATCAGCGGAATATGCTTCAGCGGGATGGTGTGACGGTCTTTAACGGGTATAATCGTCAGATTGCAAGCGACGGAGTGGCAACCGAGGATGACATCACCTGGACCGACAGCGCGGAGTGGTCAGGTGCGGATGAGCTTGCCGGCGGGGTGAAACTTCGCGCATTTAAGTGGGAGCATGATGCCGCCGAGCTGTACGGCCTTTTCCACGGAGAAGACCGTTATGATGTGATGTACATCGCCACCGAGCCCGATCTTTCCAAAGCAGTTGAGGTGCGTCTGCACGACCCGGAGCAGGAATCACCACGCGGCCGCGATCTGGCCCGGTTTTTCTCCGAACCGCTGGAACTTCTGCTCAGCGACGACGACCGCGCCTGGATTCGTTTCCGGCTTTTTGAAGCAGGTACCGACGGAGACAGCTTCGTGCTATATTATCCTGCCGTGCATATTTCAGAATCCAACAGTGCTGATGCCACGCATGACTACCACGAGGCCGTTCGCGGCTGGTTCGGAAACTCTTCGATGCGCCTGTACACAAACGGCGGTTTTGGAACCACATTCCAGGAGGGCGGCGACGGAACCGCTGAGCTTCGCTATCTCGAAAGCGCCGAACTGCTCACCAAAGTCTTTAACAAAGGTTCCGAGTGGTTATGGAACACAAAGTCGCCTCATGTAATGGCCGACTATTTTCCGTTACCCGACACCATCGATCACAACATTCTTGGTTTTTTGAGCGAAGAGTATCCGGGATATGATCAGCAGGTTGCCGAACAGGCCGCATCGCTGCGCGCCAGGGGATGGGAGCTGGCGGATATAAGGCTTAGCCATTTGAAGCAGCTTGCGGAGGCAGAAAACGGAAGTGTATTTGTAACCGGCGACCACGGTATGCGGACTACGTGGAAACAATTTCACCCCAACGTAGTTCTGCGTGATGCCGGATTGCTGGTTTTGGATGATGAAGGTGAAATCGACCTCACGCAAACCAAAGCGGTTTCGCCCAACGGGTACTGGATTACGGTGAACACCACCGACTGGAAAGACGGCATCGTGGAACCTGAAGACCGAGACGAAGTTTTGCAGCGGGTTGAAGAAGCGCTGCTCGCATACCGCGACCGTGACGGTGAGCAGGTAGTGCGCCGGGTTTACCGGTCTGATGAGTTCGGTGATGAGCTTGGAATTGGCGGTCCGGCCGGCGGCGACCTCTACTGGAACATGCATCCGCACTACCGGGCCTCACGCTTTGCCGACCGCCGCAGCGCCGATAACCCGACACGTCTCTGGACCGCACACGGATTCGACTCAACCGACCGCGACATGTACACCGCATTTTGCGCATACGGCAGCAATTTCGCCACGAACCGCATCAAGGGCGTCCGCACCATCGATATCGCCCCCACGATAGGCGAGTACATCGGATTCGGATCGCCACAGGACGCAACCGGGATTTCGGTTTTGAGAGATTTGAGGGGGGAGTGAGTTGGGTGAGCTCATTTTGATAGAACGCAGATGACGCAGATTGTGCGGGTTTACGCTGATTTTTTTAAATGATGGCCGACGGAGTCGAAGTTTACGATCTGCCCCGAAATTTCATTGGAAATGTGAAATTGCTCATTGAACCGTATCCAATCAAATATATACGGCTGCGAGGCTAATCCGAATTATTCACGAATTGATAAAATATGCGGTTCAACTAATTAATTAATATAAGTATATAGAAAATACAATTTACCCCAAATTTGGGTGTGCTATAAAACGGCGAATTTTTACCGCTGACCGCGTTGAAGCTGGAAAAGTGTGCTCAGGCTACATTAGTACCCTTCCGCTCACTTTTTCACCTTCGCCTTGTCAGCGAAAAAAATTCTTGGTGAATAATCCGGGCGAAGGTCTTTTTATGATTACAGTAAATCGTTCGGTCTCTTCATCATTCACAAACTCAATATGCGGATAACTTTTTATTGATCTTCTTACTCCTGTTCCTACGCCGCGGTATGGCAGCATTTTTGAACCGAATGAGGTTAGTATGGGATTTCTGATTACGGATACACCGTTTCGGATATTTTCGACCGTCAGGCTGTTCGGTAATTTGCCCGGACTTCTTATTTCAACCCGGTCATCAAAAACAAAAATCAGTACCGGTGAGTTGATGCAGTAATCTCTGTGAAACAGTGCGTTTACCACAAGCTCTTCCAGGACCAGCTTTGGGATTTCCGGGTCGCCAACGGTGTTAAAACCCTTTCCGTTTTGCTCTTTGC
>PXDL01000134.1 GCA_003566395.1 Balneolia bacterium
ACCCATTTCGCGGGCGCTCCGGTCTCACGGGAAGCTTTGGAGGATCCGGGGGTGCAGGGACAGCTCAAGGCGTTTGAAACATTTTATGCCCGTTTCGCGGAAAACCCCGATCCTAAAACCTACAATATGGTTATTAAAACATGCATAAGCTGCCATGAACGGTTGTGTCCGGGGCCTTTGAGGCTAATCCGAAGCTTGTCACTCGAACCGGTTGAAGAACCCGGCCTCACTTTTTATTAACGGCAGGGACTGAACCTGAAGAAGGTTTAGTTTTGGCTGATCTATTTTATCTATGAAATTTGTTTCTTCGGTTGTTGCGTCTTTTTTGCAGGAAAAAGAGAGTAAATCCAATATCTCCGGCCTGCTGAAATTTTTCGGAATTCTGACTATCATCATTTTGCTCTATACTTTCATTTTTCATCTGTTGATGATTTATGAAGGGCAGGAGCACAGCATTTTGTCCGGTTTTTACTGGACCCTCACCGTGATGTCCACGCTTGGTTTCGGTGATATAGTTTTTTACTCGGATATCGGCCGGCTGTATTCTATGGTTGTGCTGATGTCCGGGATTATATTTTTACTGGTGATCATGCCTTTCACCTTCATCAACTTTTTTTACTCCCCCTGGCTTGAGGCATACAATCGCACCAAAACCCCGACCGAACTGGATCCTTCCGTACGCGGGCATGTCATCATAACAAACTTTGAGGCCGTAACGCGTTCCCTGATCGTTAAACTGCGCGATTTCAATTATCCTTACTACATACTTGTGCCTGATCAGAAGCAGGCTCTTGAACTTTATGAAGACGGCTATAAAGTGGTGGTGGGCCCGCTGGATGATCCCGAAACCTATAACCGCATACAAGTACAGCAGGCCAATATGGTTGTGGCAACCGGCAATGACATGGTCAATACAAGTGTGGCATTCACGGTTCGGGAACTTAGTGAAGACGTCCGCATCGTTACACTTGCCGGTTTTGAAGACTCCGTTGATATTCTTCGTCTTGCCGGTAGTAATACCGTTATTCAGCTCGCACGGATGCTGGGTCAGTCGCTGGGGCGGCGTACGCTTGGCGGAAGTGCTCGGGTTCATGTGATCGGCCGGCTTGACCAGCTCGTGATTGGTGAAGCGCCGGCTATCGATACCCCGCTTGTTGGAAAAACCATTCAGGAATCTCAACTGCGGCAGGTTACCGGGGCAAGTGTCATCGGTGTTTGGGAACGCGGCAAGTTTAAAACCGCTATGCCGGATACTTCCATCAACAAGCACACGGTGCTGGTACTGGCCGGAAAGGTAGATCAGCTCCGAAATTATGATGAGCTGTTCGGTATTTACCATTCAGACGATAAACCGGTCATTATAATAGGAGGCGGGCGCGTGGGGCTGGCTACAGCCAAGTCGTTAGAAGATCGCCGCATGGATTATAAGATCGTGGATCGGGATCCGCAGCGAATTAAAGATCCCGAAAAATTTATTCTGGGTGATGCCGCCGATCTTGAAACCCTTAAAAAAGCAGGTATAGATGATGCGCATACCGTAATCATCACTACCAACCGCGACGAGATAAATATTTACCTGACCCTTTACTGCCGCAAGCTGCGTCCGAATATTCAGATCACCGCCCGTTCGACCGAAGACCGGAATGTTAGCAGTCTGCACCGTGCCGGCGCCGATTTTGTAATGTCGTACGCAACAATGGGTGCCAACGCGATTTATAACTCACTGGACTCGTCTGAATTTATAACCTTAGCCGAAGGCCTTGATGTCTTCCGTCTGCCGGTGCCGGACAAGATCGCGGGTAAAAATCTGATCGAAAGTGATGTTCGGGCCAAAACCGGGTGTAGCATCATCGCAATTAAAACGGCTGAGGAGATGATTGTAAATCCTGATCCCAAAGAGCCGGTACCGGAGGGTAGCGAATTGATCCTGATCGGGGATTATGATTCCGAGCAGAAATTCCTGGAATATCTCAAAACATAATTCAGGATGCCGTATTTCACTGCAAGTTTTCGCTTTGATAGCAGAGGAGATCGTCCGGGGAGGTTTCAGGTTGTGTGTAAAGCAAAAGATATTTCCGTCGCTCAGCTACGCATTACCCAAAAAATAAAACTGTTTTTCATGGAGAAGCCTGATTTTCATCCCATGAGGATATACCTGCTTGAAGTCATTGAAACCGGCTCGCTGAATCAGCCCGTTATAATGCAGCTAACCAGAGAAGCCGCTCCGGGCAGCGGTAGTGAGGCAGGATCGGTTTTTTTCAGCGCGGCCCCCGAGGGCACCAGGGTAGCAGAGGTATGGACCGAAGCCCCCGCTGAGGATAACGAGCCGTTTTTGGTAATCAACGGGTAGATTACGGCACGGCGCTCACGAATGAAGAAAAATTCATTAAAAAAATATAAAAATAGCTTCAACCGGCGTGTCGAAGCTGGAGTTTGCCGGAAATAAGCTCCAAATCGTATCTCTGTTAGTTATTGATTTTCAAGGGTATAGTAAAGATAGTATGCCTTAAATTCGTAACGTTAGGTTTTTTTAAAAAAAAGTGATTCAAAAGTGTAACAAATGTGGAAGTTGTGCATCATCCCTACAGTTAATCACTTAAACCTATCGAAATCTCATGATTCGAGTTTTATTTCCAAGTACGCTCCCTAACGTTAACAAAGCACCCGATTACATGGATGGTGCATTCATGCAGTCTCAGCAGCAGTGGGAAGTTTTCCTGGAGCCATCCGGAATGAGCAGAACCCCTTCACCGAATGAAAGCTGCCTCATACAGCCAACATCCCGCAGCGGAGTTGCAGGGCGTTCATCCAAAACTTTACTCCGGAATCTTCGGGTACTGCATGTAGAGGATACGCCGGAAATAAGATTGATTACACGCATTTTCCTGAAGGACGGCTTCGATGTTGTAAGCGCATCAAGCGGAGAAGAAGCCATCCAAAAAGCTCAGAACGGAAATTTCGACGTAATACTGATGGATATTAACCTCGGCGAAGGTTTAAGCGGATTCGAAACAAGCAGCAAAATAAGAGAAATGAAGAAATATAATAATGTGCCTATAATTGCTGTAACAACAAGCAATTATCTTGAGGTCAGAAGCCGCTGCATAGAATCCGGAGTGAATGCATTTGTTCAAAAGCCGTTCAAAAAACGCGATCTGAGAGCAACAATCTCACAGCTTATTAAATTTTCAAGTTAATTTTTGGGTTTCCAGCCCGACATCTGTGTTTACGGATGAAACGAGTTCACCAATGAAATCAACCAATTCTAATATTTACCAACGCATAGACTCATACCTTGAGGGCCGGCTAAGTGACCCGCAGGTTGATGAGCTTTGGGAGCAGCTGCTTGGAGACGACGACGCTCTGGATTATCTGGAGACCACATCTACGCTCCGGCAAATGGCTTCAAAGAATGCGTTCATCGAAGAGTACGAAAGCGACGAGAACGAAGCGACTGTTACCCCACTTTACACCCGCATCTATCAGAAATCTTCAGTTTGGCTCTCTGCCGCTGCTATACTTATCGCCGCTATTGCAGGAATCTCCTACTTCACCCAACAGCAGTCCGTTCCGTACACCGCAGAACCTGTACAGCTAATTGAATACGAAATATATCGTTCTGCCGAGGTGGAAATGACTTTGCCGTCATCAACACAAGATATAATGGCTACCTCTGCTATGGGTGAGCATGACCAGGCCATTCAGATGTATAACAACTTCGTGGCCTCAACAGACACACAACCAACCCCCGATCTGAGATTTCTCGAAGCTTCTCTGTATTATAATTCAGGCGACTATACCACTGCAACACAACTTTTTGCTCAACTTGCAGGCGATTTGAGCAGCGAAGACCGGCACATTCGAGAGCGGTCGATATGGTTCGCGGCTAACGGGTATCTGCATCTCAATAAAACTCAAGATGCTCAGGTACTGCTTCAGCAGGTTATACAAATGGACGGCTCATACAGCAGAATTGCCAGAAACTTATTGAGTGAGCTTAATGGAAAATAAATGATCGTTTTGTTGTTAACATAATAGGTTTGCATCTTATTGTTTTTATTTTAACTAAGCGTTCTCAGGCGCATAACTACCACTACAGACGGGTAGTACCTCTTACAAGTCATCAAGAAAGCATTTCAGCTTTTTCCCCTTAGCTGAAATATTCAGATGTAGTAAACAAAGGATTGATTAAACATCAATCCTTTGTTGTTTTACAGAGGTTTTGCAAAATCTTCTTTTTTCAGTTTTCCGCCTTGCTACAAAAATGAAATCTCCGTCCACTGAAGCTTCGGGGTGCTTTGGTTTCAAATGGCACCAATAAATCCGGCCTTGTGAAAAAATGGCGTTAGGGTCGCTCCGCTCCCAATTTTGAATGACTTGTACAAAGAACAATAGTGAATAAGTTACGACTATCTTATTAATAATATTTATAATGTATCACTGATACTGATACTGATACTGATTACTGATACTGTGCTCTGAAACCGGTTACCT
>PXDL01000490.1 GCA_003566395.1 Balneolia bacterium
ACAGGATTACAGCTATGTTAGAGAAGCTTGCACATACATCTATCGGACTTGGTTTTGCCTCTATAGGACTCACCGTTGCGGCATGGGCCAGAGAGAAAGGAAAATCGGAAGACGAGCGCGCGCATGCAGAGCGGTTCGGAAATTTTATCGGCCTTTGGGCACCGACCTTTTTTCTACTCGGAATTTACCTGCTCAAACTCAAAGAGTTGGGCTATGATGATGAAGCCGACCGCCTGCGGGGCGAAATCGACGAGCTTAAGGACAAACTAAGTCTGTAAGCTTTTTCACATCACACCTACTTAAATGCAAACAGCCGGATGATCTCATCCGGCTGTTTTTTTATACCTGTTCTGTTCTGAGTTTGACTCCCCTGTTATTTTGAGTCAGGGCTGTTTCCATCATCCGGATCATCCTCATTTATCGGGATGTAATCCGCCTCGATTTCATGTTCATCCCGGCTGTTTCGGGACTCTCCGTCCTCATAGCGTTCAACAAAAATCCGTACGTCGTTGGTAAACATCACAAATGCGGCCACGCTGCTGACCACGGGGTGAAGCAGGAAAATGCCGCCCGCACCCACCGAACTTATTGTCAGGGGAGCTTCGAAAAGTTTTTTACCGTTTTTGTTTTCTACAACGATGCGGCGTGCATTGCCTTCATCTATAATACGCCTGATTTCATTCAGCAGGCGGCTTCCACTCGATCGCAATTCTTCAAATAAAGTCTCGGCCATAATTGTGTCCTTCTTTTTAGTGGCGCCCGGCACCTTTTCAGAATGTACTGTAAGGTTTTTGAGCTAACGAACTCTGTTTACGAAAAGTAAACGTAAATGATACAGATTCGAAACCATGCTTGCACATACCTACTGCGCCTCCACCTTCGGGGTGGATGCCCATATTATTGATGTTGAAGTTCACAAACTTAACGGCCAGCCGCACTATGCACTGGTAGGCCTGCCCGACCGTGCTGTTTCTGAAGGACGCGACCGGGTTGAAGCCGCTATTATTTCGTCACGCGCTCCCGTTCCGCGGGGAAAAATGACCGTCAACCTGGCCCCTGCCGATCTTCCGAAAGAGGGAAACGCCTTCGACCTGCCGATAGCTATCGGCATGCTTTTATCCGATTCCCAGCTGCGCAGAGAACGCGTTGAGGGAACCGTGAATCTTGGTGAACTGGCCCTGGACGGTACTCTTCGCCCGGTAAAAGGCGTGCTGCCGATTGCCGTTGAAGCGCGCGACAAAGGCTTTAAGCACCTTGTGCTCCCCGTGGAAAATGCGGCGGAGGCTTCGGTTGTGGAAAACCTCAATATAATAGGATGCAGTAATCTGAGGCAGGTAATCGACTGGTATAACGGCTCGAATGAAATACAGCCCGCCGAAACAAATGTGCGTGAACTTTTCGAAAAAGAACAATCCGGCTACCTGGTTGATTTCAGCGATGTTAAAGGGCAGGAGAACGTAAAACGAGCTATGGAGGTGGCCGCAGCCGGTGGCCATAATATGGTGATGGTCGGCCCGCCGGGTTCGGGTAAAACCATGCTTGCCCGTCGGCTTCCCACCATTTTGCCTCCCCTCTCACTGGACGAAGCCCTCGAAACGACCAAAGTACATTCGGTTTCCGGACTGATGCGCACCGGCAGCGCCATTGTAACCAAGCGCCCGTTTCGCGCTCCGCATCACACCATTTCCGACGTGGCCCTTGTAGGCGGAGGAGGAATCCCGATGCCTGGAGAGATTTCACTGGCACACAACGGCGTACTCTTTCTGGATGAACTGCCAGAATTTCAACGTAAAGCCCTGGAAGTGATGCGTCAGCCGCTTGAAGACGGATTTGTCACTATATCCCGTGCCCGTATGACCGTCAGTTATCCGAGTAATATTATGCTTGTAGCCTCCATGAACCCTTCTCCCTCGGGCGATTGGTACGACCCATCGGATCCTTCAGGCGCTAACAACGGACAGATGCAGCGCTATCTCGGTAAAATCAGCGGTCCGCTGCTGGACAGAATTGATCTTCATGTTGAGGTGAACAAGGTCAGTTTCGAAGAGCTTTCCCAAAAAGCACGGGGCGAAACTTCCGACGACATCCGGAAGCGGGTCATCGCCTGCCGGGAAATACAGCACCGCCGCTTTATGGGTATGGATGTGTACTGCAACGCCCAGATGAGCTCGCGTATGGTAAGACGGGTTTGCCGGATAGACGAGGCCGGAACCGCGATATTAAAAAAAGCGATGACATCCCTCGGCCTGTCGGCCCGTGCATACGACCGTATCCTCAAGGTCTCCCGCACCATTGCCGACCTGGAAAACTCCGAAGACATTAAAGGCCACCACATCGCTGAAGCCGTCCAGTACCGCAGCCTCGACCGTGAAGGATGGCTGGGGTGATGAGGAGGTTAATTCTGAAACCCATAATCCGGAACGTCAACATCGCCGTCATTTAGAGCGGACACCGTCTTGCTTTTTAAAATATCCGGGGTAGAATTAAGGTATTGATCTAACAACTGAGTTCCGAATTCCGGTGACGTTTATTTGCCAAACCGTTATGGTCTTCAGTATCTCAGTCTGATTTTCCAATATTGAGATTCAAAGATGATTTATCGAACTTGAAATACTACCTGACACTCTTCCTTTTCCAAACTATCTGCTATAAGTTTTCGTGATTCCTAAAAATGCACCTATTACCTTTATGAAAACGCTTAGCATCGACATACCGGACTCGCTTGACCTGGATGAAAACGAAGTCAAAATGGCTCTTGCTTCAAAACTTTATGAAAGAGGTAAACTTTCCTTTGGACAAGCTGCCTCACTTGCTGGTTAATCTCCAACTCAACGATCAGAATTTATTCTCTCACATCTTGATTTCCGTTTTTCTTCACCTTATATTTTAAATCTGTTGTAAAACAGAAACTTGCTCTGCGCTTGTAGCTCAACTGGATAGAGCACCTGACTACGGATCAGGAGGTTGGGGGTTCGAATCCTCCCAAGCGTACCATCGTACAGAATATTGATTATTTTGTATTTACAGCCGCTTCGAAGGAATTTCGGAGCGGCTATTTTGTTTTCCGGGTTTTGCTTTTCCTGCTTTTTCTCTCTCAGGCATCCTGTTTTCCGGTTTGATTTCACTTACTGATGCTCCCCGACGGCCCTCCCTGTTAAAAGCTTTACTATTCAATTAAAGCCTCCCGGAAAACCAAGTGTTTTATCGTTGCATCATCCGGCTTGCGGGTGTACCTTTTCCGGTTTGAATCACACAGACATTGCCAACAAACCATTCCGCAATTATGAACGTGCGTTTTTTCCTCTCACCCGTCCTTCTGTTTTCGTTTCTGCTGTTCGGTGGAACAGTTTCAGCTCAGGTTGAGTCGTTTGAATCGGTAGCCGGCCACGCTATCGGAGACCGCATCACTCTTAGCGAACAGGTAAACCGTTACCTTCACCATTTAGATGAAAACTCCGACCGGGTGAGCATCTTCCGCATTGGCACTTCATACAATCACACCCCGCAGTACGGGGTGGTCCTGACTTCACCGGAAAACCACAGTCGCATTGAGGAGATCCGGGAAAACGCACAGAAGCTGAGCGATCCGCGCCGGATATCCGAGTCAGATGCCCGGCAGATCATCGAAAACCAGCCCGCACTGCTTTATCTCGGCGGCTCCATCCACGGTTTTGAACTTTCAGGCACCGAAGGCTTGCTGCTTTTTCTGGAAGAATTCACCACATCCGATGATCCGGCTATTTTGGAGCAGCTCTCAAATACGGTGATGATCGTTGATCCCCTCATCAACGCCGACGGTCGCGATGCCTTCGCCCATCACAATCATCAGCGTCTCGGCCGGGTTGTTCATGACGACAACCACGACTGGTCCAACGATTTCGACGGGTGGGAAGCCCGGAAATTCCGAACCGGACACTATTACTTCGACCTCAACCGCGACTGGTTCGCCCAAACTCATCCGGAGACCCGGAATCGGGCCGCGCTGTTGCAGAAGTGGCGCGTTCAGGCCGGTGTTGATGCCCATGAAATGGGTCCGAACACTGAGTTTTATGTAGATCCCCCCACCGATCCGGTATCACCACTCTTTCCACCCTTCGCCGCCACATGGTTCGAAAAATACGGACAGGCCCACGCCGCCCGCTTCGATGAGCACAATGTTGAATACACGAAGGGCGAAATCTTCAACTACTTTTTCCCGTCCTACTTCACATCATACATGAGCTATCAGGGGGCGGTCGGTATGCTGTATGAACAAGGTTCCAGCCGTGGTTTAGCTCTGCAGCGATCCGACGGCACCACTCGCACGCTCTATGATGCAGCCTATCAGCAGTACCTGGCGTTCACCGCCATGACCCGCCTTTCCGCTGAAAAACGCCGGGAATTGCTCACCGATTACTATCAGGCCAATGTCGAGGCCGTCGAATCCGGCACGCGCGGTACGGTTCGCTACTTTATTGAGCCCGAGGGTGATCCTTATCTCGTTGC
>PXDL01000249.1 GCA_003566395.1 Balneolia bacterium
ATGTCAGTATAGAACCGGATTAGAATATCGGAGCTTGAAAAAGACGCACCGATGGCTATCAGCCTTATTTTCCGGCTATAAGTTGAGATATTAGTTTGGGTTTGAAGGTGCGCCCGGCGCTCCGTTCAAGAACTGAATGTTAGCACTATGAATTACGAGATTCCGATCAGACCGGATTAATCAGATGAGAAAAAAGCTGATAACGCTACAACTTGGCTCCGGTTCCGGCAGGGAATTTATCGTTGTGCTCCTACCAAGCTATAGTTTACGAACGGCCGGGATTTGTCCGGACGACATAGATGTGCCTTAAGAATGATTAGCTGAACCGGTCCGTGTCAGATACATGCGCGAACAAACCGTCAGGGGCAACTCCCAAAACAATTGAGATTAAATGTTTCGCCTCCCGGACTCTGATGAATTTTATGCTACGTTTTAAACAACTTTCTAAGTTCGGTGAAGCATCAGCGGAAATAGCTGTCCGTTGCCAGGCAGTCAGAAAGGCGGGCGTAAACTTCTTTAACGGCATCCTGCCTGGGGTTTTGACCCAGTGATTTACTGATTCTTGCCGAAAGGTTTCCCTCCTTGAAGAGTATATCAGCCCATTCCTTTTCCGTTTCGCTAAGGTGCCCCATGCGTGATGCCACCATCTCCCAGATTTCAAGCGTTCTCGCCCGCTTTTGGTTTATCCCGAAAACGCACAGGTAATCCGGGTTCTCAATCACCTGATTGCTTCCGTATTCAGCTCCGTTCTGGAAAATCTGATAAAGAGCTTCAACCGGCCACTTTTTTTGATCGGAGTAGGACAGCAACGACTCTTCCACAAGCTGCCGAATCAGGAAAATGATGAGTTTCAGCATGGCAATATCCGCCCCCGGATTTTCCTGAATGTCCAGCACACGAATCTCGATAGCACCCCGTGAAAACCTTGCAATAGCTCCCCTCGAATTCAGCCATTCATCCTGTAAAACACCTTCCGGATCAAACGGTGCGATGTCCGCGTAATTTTTTGCAAGAATCTTATTTCGATAATCCTTCTCATTGAAAACCGGCTCGGGAATAACGCGTCCGGCAATAGAAGGTATCCGTGCCTGATTTCGCTGATACACACGTAACCGATTGTCGGCCCATCCGGTTGTTTTACCATCCATCATCGGAGATGAGGCTGCAATTGCCGGGAGGATCGGCAGTACAAGCCGGATTGCTGCATGGAGGCGGCCGAATTCGTCATCATTTCCGAAAGGCAGGTTCAGGTGCGTGCTTTGCAAATTGGCCCACCCGTGGCCGCGGCAGTCGAAGATTTGATTATATTTTTCATATACCTGATTGTGCTCGTGCGGCCATAGCTTGAGCTCACTGAAAGGTTCCATCCATGGATGCATAGCTCCGGGCATCAACCGCATATTTTTTGCTGCCAAAAACCGGTTTATTTCCTGCACATTGTTTTGAAATGCCTCCGCCAGGCCGTCGAGATTCGGATTGGGGCCTGTGGTTTTCAGTTCAACAACATGCAATGCAAGCTCATTACTCCAGGAAACGCGTCCGTTATCGATTTCATCCAGATAGCTTCCGCACTTGTCGAACATGAGCAAATCGGAGACCGGACGGACGGACAGGCTTTGGCTATCCACAATCATATATTCCAGCTCAACCCCGAAGGCTTCAAATAAATGCAGCTTGTTTTTTTTCATCGGTCCCCTTTTTTCATCTGCTTGGCTGCTTTAATTTTTTCAAGGAACGTCTGCATTATTTCGAGATAGAGCTTTTCTTTTACGACGTCGTCTTCAACACCGGTATCGATACTTGGGTTGTCGTTGACCTCAATCACATAAATCTTGCCGTCTATTTCCTTGAGATCGACACCGTAAAGTCCGTCACCGATCAAATTTGCGGCTTTCAGAGCCGTTTTGATGACCCCCCGGGGAGTCGTTTCAACCGGAAACGTTTCCGCTTTCCCAAAACGCCGCGCACCCGCCGTCTCCCAGTTCATAATTTGCCAGTGCTTTTTTGCCATATAGTACTTACAGGCATACAAAGGTTTACGGTTCAGAATGCCCACGCGCCAGTCATAATCCGTTGGCAGGAACTCCTGACCTATCAACAGATCCGATTTCCCGAATAAATCATCCAGCTTGTCCTGGTATTCGGCCTGGTCCTTAACTTTCACGACTCCCTGACTAAATGAACTGTCGGGCTGCTTGAGGACCAGAGGAAATCCTAAAACTTCTGCCGCCATGTGCACATTGTCTTTGTGAATTATGATGGTTTTCGGAGACGGAATTTCATGCTTGGCAAGCAGTTCGGCCAGATATACTTTGTTGGTGCAGCGAATAATGGAATCCGGGTCGTCTATCACCACAAGCCCCTCGGCTTTCGCACGCTGGGCAAACCGGAATGTATGATGATTTACGGCCGTGGTCTCCCGGATAAAAAGCGCGTCGTATTCGGCCAATCGGGCATAATCATCTCTGGATATGGTTTCCGCGCTGATGCCGGTTTTTTCGGCGGCTTTGATAAATTTATCGATCGTTTTGGTATCTGAAGGGGCGGCTTTTTCATTCGGGTTTACCAGAATGGCCAAATCGTATCCGCTCACATCCCGCTCCGGCACGGCGAACCTGCGGCGCTTGAAATATTCACCGGCAAACGTTTCTACAAAAGGTTTGTGATCGTCGGGGATGTCTGCTGAGGCTATAGGCCCAATATTGTCGAGTTTCCATCCGTCCTCGTCCTGCTCGAAATACGCACGCAGCAAAGGCACCTGAAAAAGGTTGAACAGCATCAGGCTCAGCTTGTTGTACTTTTTGGAGGTGTTCCTGCCGAAGTAGATGCTTAGGGTAAAGTTGCGACTTTTTAAATCCGACAGTGATTTCTGAATCACATCCTCAAGCTCCTCCGATATGATCTTTATAACGGCCGGTGATTTCATATCCTGAATGGCCGAAACGCTCGGAAGAGGCTTATGCCCCCTTGCTACGGCAAGCAGCGAAACATAATACCCGTTACTCTGATACCGGTAGCTGCGGGAAAGATTAAAGACCCTGGCATTCTTCAGGTTCAGATAATGCGGATCGGTCAGATATGATTTGTTTGAAACGACCTCTACACCGGGAATATTCAGCTTCCAGTCTTTTGGATTGCTTACTACAATGAGTATGGGCATATAGTTTTTTTGAGGATGTTATGGGGCCGGTTCGAGCACCAGCATGTTTGCATCGTAGGTAACAATACCAAGCAGAATCGAACAAATGAGCTTTTCTATATTTACAAGATATTTTTGGGCGGGCGAATACGGATTATCGGCAAGCGGGTCTGAAATGAGGACTTGGCGTTTTTCACGGTCATATCCGCTCAGTACAACAAAGTGGCCGGTTGTTTCTCCACGGATGTCGTCATGAGCACAATCCGGGCCGAATTCCCTGGCATGGCTATACAAATACGTAGAACTGAGCCCGGTAAGTACCGGCAGAGACTTACGCAGGTATTTTCGTATCAGAGACGGCTTTAAATCCTTAAACTGTATAATACCTCCATTCTCGATGAATTCAATATACGCTTTGGATGCTGTTTGAAATTTGGGATCCCGCTTGTGTTGCATCTGAGCTTTCAGCTTTTCAACAATATCCACATCTCCGGTAAACCATGTTGGATCAAAAACATGCAGGTTGTAGGTGAACATCCGCACCTTGTATCCTCTTTTGAGCGCATGCACCCCCAGCATTACGCCAAGCGTGCCGCCGCTTTCGAGTACCGGCACCTGACCAATTACCTGCTGAAGAGTTATGGGATCATCGAAATAATTGTAAACCGCATGCAGACAGGTCGGCCCGCAGGTCGTATCATCCGGCTGACGGCTGATATCGAGTTGAAGATGCTGTTCAAGATCGCTGAAAGAGGTGTTCAATGTGATTGATATTTATACATTTACAAACTAATTCATCCCAGGAAAACTAAAATTGCCGTTTTTCATCTACTGATAAAACCGGAGATCCCGGCTTTGCCAAAGACAGTCTAAATTAACCCAAGTTGCAGCTTTTCCAACTTTTTCCTGTAATATTCACTTATGCTTCCTCTGGGCCGGGCACAACAATATACCGGATTCCCGGGGCTATGTTTTTTTGATAGTCTTTTATTTTTTGAAGGCAATCAAATCGACTGTACCTCACCTCCGGCTTCCTGAAATGCCTTTGTTGAACTCACCCATTTGTTAGAAAATGAGAAGCCTACGTTCCAGCCTCGGTATCGAACCGGGAAAGCCTCCCGGCCTTACTTTTTATGGAACGTAATATCCCCGAAGTAGCTCACCGCTTTGGATTCCGTGTCATCGGTATCCGTCATAATCGCGATTCCTTCTATAGGTGGCGGGTCTCCACCGTAGATATCCCGGTAGTCTTCAAGTACGTTCACTTCATATTCCATCCATTTACCCAC
>PXDL01000210.1 GCA_003566395.1 Balneolia bacterium
AAGAAAACCCTTTTTGCGGAGATCGGAAACCTATACGTTTCTTTATCTTAACAATCGCTGAATCAATATTTTGGATGCTTTGCCTTTGATTGTTCATCTCGGTGATTTGGCGACGTAACGATTTATTAAGAGCTTCCTGAGGAACGGCCCTAACTGTAACGTTCTGTTAAACGGAGTTAATTATGCGCCAACGGCCATTTTTATTGATGAATTTTTAGTTATTTAGGTCCTGCACAAAACACCTCATCGTATGAATGCCAAAGCTTGTATCGGGACCTTTATCTGCACGTTTCTTCTTATCGTTTCCTGCACGGAAAACGGTAACGATACGGTCATTTCCGGCGAAATAGACAATCCGCGAAGCGATACTTTATTTCTGGAATCCGAGCGCATACATTATAAATTCAGCGATCCTGATCGCATCGCCGTACCTGTAGATTCGAAGGGACGGTTTAGTGTTTCTTTGAATGCGGACTCCGATACCTACTACTCCTTGCTTTACAATGACATAAAGCTACCTGTGTATATCGAGCCGGGCAAACGTATTCATTTGAATATCAGGGATGCTCATTTCCCTGCTTCTGTCCGTGCAGAAGGCTTTGGTGCTTCGTATTATCAGGCATATCAGGAATATCTTAGTGAAATCGAATCCACCGAGCATCATCGCACAAGAGAGCGACGCAAATTCCTGAGCGGAGAATCAAATAATTACCTGAATGTACAGCGTCTCCGCATTCAACTGGCCAAAGAATATCTCGGAGACACGCCCTTCAACGACCTTGTATATATGCATATAGGGGAGTATCTGGTTTCCAGGCTGCAAATCATACAACACAACAAGCTTAAACCCGGTTTTAATGTTGATCTGGCCCGTCGTTCGGTGATTAACGAAGCCCGTTATCTCGATTTCTTTTCGCTCGGCAGCCTGAAGGCTCAGCGTGCCGGAATCCGTGATTTTGCTCATGAATGGGTACATACGTTCGGCATCCGTAATGAGCTTGAAAACCGGAACGTTACTTTTGCAAGCGGAAGCTGGATAGCACACGCTGGTGAGGAAGTTCGCCGGAAACGCTGGGAATTACTGGACTACATCGAAGATGAGCAGGCCCGCAGCCACGCCGCCATGTATCTCATTGCTGAAGAGCTGGGAGATTATGAGTTCGATGCAGGTGTGGAACTTCTTGCCGAGCATGAGCCGCTTGTCAAAAATCAGAAAAGTTATTTTTCTTTTCTTGAAAACCTGAAAGCGGAAGTGGGGCAAACTCAACCCGGAAATCCCGCCGTTCCGTTTACCATAGCTGATCAGAATGGTGAAACGGTTTCCCTTCGTGATTTCCGGGGCAGCTACGTGTTACTTGATTTTTGGGCCGGTTGGTGTATTCCCTGCATCGAACAGCTTCCGTATATGAATGAAATCTATGAAAACTACGATCGCGCCGATCTTGAGATCGTATCAATTTCTGTTGATGAGACCGAAGCCGCATGGAGGCAAGCGCTTGATCGCCATCCTCATCCTTGGATACAACTTTTCGACGGCGATGGTTTTGAGCAGGAAACGTTTCAGGCGTACCGGGCAGGTGGCATCCCCTTTTATGTGTTGATAAGCCGGGACGGCACCATCATTCGCAACAATGATTTCAGGCCTTCCACCAACCTCCCGGACATCCTCGATCAGCTTCTCTACGAGGATATTGATCATGCTTACGCCGGCTGGTAGAATCCTAATTGGATAAGAACTGTTGCACCGAAGGTCTAAGCCGGCAGACAGGGCTAACCATTCCACCTCTGAAGTCGTTGAAAAAACTATACTATCGAGCGTTTGTAAATTTCAACGTCTGCACTTATATTGACCCAGCTCTGTAATTGGGATGAAAGTCTGTTGATATCGTATTGAGGCTGTGAATTAAATAACAATCGATTTTGAAAAATCTGTATTACTATGATGCTCAACATTGCAGATTCATAAATGTTGAGTATTCCAGAAAAGATAAAGCATTACATACCATTACAACCTGGCTTCTCGTAAGCATCGTGATGGCCGGGCTTTTTGTCTCCTCTCTTGTTTATCTTACCGGCTCACCTGCTGAAATTGCCCTTAAGGCAGAAAACCGGGAGTTACTACGTCAGCATCAATCGCATCAGGCGAGTATTTCTCAACTTACCGAAAGGCTTCAATACCTTACCGAGCGCGATAACGAAGTGTACAGAACCGTCCTCGGTATGAATCCGATCTCCGAAGCCGAACGACAGGCCGGTGTTGGTGGTGCCGATATCTATGCCCGCTTCGACGGATACAGTGAAACAACTACAGCCCTGCTGCGCGAAACTTCCCTGGAACTGGAAAGCATAGAGCAAAGACTAAATATTCAGCAGTTCAGTTTTGATGAAATCCGGGAATTCTACAACAACAATGCTGAAAAAATGAGGCATCTGCCGATTCTGAAGCCTCTCGACGGGGTCATTCTGAGTGGGTTCGGTATGCGTACACATCCTGTTCTGGGTGTCCGCCGAATGCACGACGGGCTTGATTTCCGTGCCGGCGTGGGAACGCCTGTGTACGCGCCCGGAGACGGCGTTGTGAAGTATGCCGCCAACCGGGCCGGCGGTTACGGTCTCACCATAGATATTGACCACGGACACGGCTACGTAACCCGGTATGCCCACCTTTCAGGTTTTGCAGATGGAATCCGCGTTGGAAAACGTATTAAGCGAGGTGACAAAATCGCCTACAGCGGCCGTTCAGGCGTTGTCTCCGGGCCACACCTTCATTATGAAATTCATCGTAACGGGCGCGCAGTCGATCCGCTCAATTATCTTTTTGCCGACCTCACTCCCAAAGAATACCAGCTTTTCACGCGTATCCATCGCGAGCAGCTTCAGGCCGCCAATTAAGCAACTGCATTGCAGAATATGTGCATTCGTTACACTTGAGCGCCGGATGTGGTAAGGCAATGATGAATCCTAATCCTGAACGGCTTTTCCGAACTCTATTCGGCCTCATAATTTCTTGATTGCGGAAGTCCCCGCCTGTCAGCTTTTCTAAAAAATTACCGCCCTTCTTTGACGAAACAGCCTGTACGTGGAATCATTGATGATAATTCTAAACAAGATTGCATTAAATTCCGCAAGGCTAATTCGGAACTAAATGATTATCTATGCGAAGTCTGATTACTACACTCCTGTTTTTATGCATACTATTCCTCTCGGCCAACAAACTCAGCGCCGGTGAATCCGACTTTTATTTTCTCTCTCATCCTGCTCCCTCTCCGGACGGAACTTCGGTAGTTTTTAGTTTTGAAGGCGATATTTGGAAGGTTTCATTGTCGGGCGGGCAGGCAACAAGGTTAACGGCTATGACCGGTCAGGAAACACATCCCAGATTTTCCCCCGACGGCCGATACATCGCGTTTTCCGGTGAACAGGACGGAAATCGCAGCGTTTACAAGATGAACACCTCGGGCGGCGACATCACCCGGCTCACCTGGCATGACGGCAGCAATCTTGTAAATTCATGGTCATGGGATTCGGAGCGCATCCGGTTTTCTTCAGACCGTTACAACTACATAGATGCTTACGAAGTTGATATTTCCGGCTCCACCCCGCGAAGACTCTTCAATTCGCACTTTTTCAACCTTCCCCATGACATAGCACAGCATCCCGAGACCGGAGATTTCTTTTTTACCGATACCTGGGAAAGTTTTCGTTTTCCCGAGCGAAAAGGGTACCGCGGGCCTTTCAATCCGGTTATTCGTTCCTATAACCCGGAAACAGACGAGTATCGTGAACATACCGAGCATGAGGGCAAAAACATGTGGCCCTCGGCCGATCAGAACGGCACTGTGTATTATGCATCGGATCAGTACAATAACGAATACAACTTATTCCGCATCCGCAACGGCGAGCCCGAACAGCTGACCCGATTCGATGAATCTATACGCTATCCGCAAGTCAGTGCAGACGGAAGCGTGGTTGTTTTTGAAAAAGGCTATCAGATTTGGGTGTATGATGTGGAAACGGAGTCATCCCGGCATATTTCCGTTTCCCTGAACCGTAATCCGGTACTCGGGCTGCCTGTTTCGTTCAGCACGGCCGGTTCGGTCACCGGATTTGATATTTCGCCGGACAACAAAAAACTGGCCTTCATTTCACGCGGAGAGCTGTTTGTTTCGGACACCGAAGGTAAGTATGTACGCCAAATGTCCACCAATCCGGCTGAGCGTGTGTCCGAAGTGGTTTGGCTAGATGATAACGAACTACTTTACACCCAAACCTGGAACGGTTATCACAACCTTTATACCATCCGGGCAGAAGCCCATAGCCAGGAACGAAACCTAACCCAATTGCGGATGCATCACCGGAATCTTACGCCTTCGCCTGAACGGGATCAGATCGCCT
>PXDL01000192.1 GCA_003566395.1 Balneolia bacterium
GTGAATAAGGTAATGGATTACTCCAAACCTGATGCTGAAAAACAAGATTCGTACAAAGGCGCCTTCGTAGCAGCCGGAAAAGAAGCTCTTAAAACCGTCTGAACCCGCTTTTTCATAACAGCTAAAAGCCCCGCTTCCGGTTTACCGGACGGGGCTTTTTTTTGTATCAGCCGGCAAAACAAGAAACATGCTTAGAAAACAGATCAGAAATCGCTACGTCGCTACATCTTAACAATCGCACAATCAACTATTCGAAGATGTGAGGTTAAAAGAACTTCTTCCTGATTTAACGATTTTTGAGATTTTCGATTTGGCGACGTAACGATCTTGGTTTCGGGCAAGATGAAAAGCTTCGAGCAGATCGGAATTCGCTACGTCGTTACATCTATAAATCGCTCAATCAATCTGTTTTTAAAATGTGAGCTTTAAAGAACTTCTTCCTGATTTAACGATTTTTGAGATTTCCGATTTGGCGACCTAACGATCTTTTTCAGGTTACCGGCCGTTTGCAGCCTTCGGCCGGAATTACCCACGCGGCCAAATTGAATATTTTTTCACTTATACAAGGCAGCAGATCCGGATAGGGAACCGGATTGGGAGCCGCCTTTTGCAGCAACGCAGAAATTTGAAGATTCAGCGTTTCATCCACTTCATCTACGATGGTCACGCCTAAAGTTGATAAAGCGGCTGCGTTGCAGTGCTGCTCATACTGCCGCTTCATAGGTACACACATCAGTCGCTTACCAAGATAGAGCGCTTCCGACGGCGCCTCGAAACCCGCACCGCACACTAAGGCGCTGCATCCGCGCAGGCTCTCCAGATACGCGTGCCCGCTAACCGGCCTCACCCACACATTGCCGTAGCGCAGTTCTTTTCGGGTATGCTTTGAAAAAAGATGAACTTCGGATTCGACTTTCTCCAGTAGAGCTGTCAGCTTCTGGTGCCCGTAAGCCGGCAGATATACGGTAACATGGCCGTCTTCCGACGGTTCCAGAATTCGTACTTCTTCCCGCACCACCGGGGTGAGAATATGATCGTGGTAGGCCGTATAGTGGAATCCGATTGCATTATCCACCGGCGCGTAATGGCGGAAGAGCGTCTCGCCGAAAGCCTGCCTTTTGGGCGGTCGCGGCACGTCTTCACATAAAAACGAAGCCTGATGACTCACCCCTATACACGGCACTCCTTTGCGTCGGGCCGCCCAGGCTGTTACCGGCTCAAAATCGGTGATGATCAGATCGTAGCGCTCTACCGGCAGATCTCTGATATCCTGTAAAAAACTGACCGGACGCGACTTCATCATAGAGTCGAAATAGTTGATGCCGCCTGTTTTCCCAAAACTGAAGCCGAGTCCTCTGCTCCGGTACGTCACGCCTCCGGGCAGCGGAAGCTCGGTGGCATGGCCGCTGAGCAGCGTATCTACGTGCGCCACTTTCCGAAGCTCCGGAATTATGGCCCGTGCTCGGCTAATGTGTCCGTTTCCGGTTCCCTGAATACCGTATAAAACTCTCATTACAGACTCCCGTTTACAACCGGCTTGGGCCGGCTTTGCCTCAGAATATCAAGCAGCACCATATCGCTGAAGTTTATCTCCGGAATTCCTTCGGTTTCCATATACTGCTCATCGGCGGAAGCCTCTTCACTAAACTCCTTTTCATCGTACTGGTAGAGTTTCCACTCACCCTTATGATATTCCAGAGTCGTGAGGTTCTCGATCCAGTCGCCCGAATTCAGATACATCACGCTGCCCACGGATGTGGAGACCTTTTTTATTGCAGGGCGATGGATGTGCCCGCATATCACGTAATCATAGCCCTCTTCAATGGCCAGGTCGGTTGCCGTTTTCTCGAAGTCGTCCACAAAGCGAATAGCCGATTTCACGCTATCTTTAATACGTTTTGAAAGCGATAGTTTCTGATACCCCATCGAAGTGGAAATAAAATTCACGAAGCGGTTGAGCAGGATAAGCAGGTCGTATCCGAAGCCTCCCAGGCGCGCCAGCCATTTGGAGTAGCGCATGGTAACATCAAACACATCCCCATGAAAAATCCACGCTTTTTTCTGATTGATGTTCAGCAGCAGTTTATCCACAAGATGAAAATTTCCGGCATGCATATCGGTGAAGCGTCTCAGGTTTTCGTCGTGGTTGCCCGTAAGGTAATAGACCTGGGTTCCCTTACTCATCAGGTTGATAATGCGCTTAAGTATTTTCAGGTGGGCTTCCGGAAAGTAATATTTTTTGAACTGCCACATGTCCAGAATATCGCCGTTCAGAATCAGGATGGAGGGTTGAACGGATTTGAGATAGTTATTGAGTTCTTCGGCGTGGCAACCGTAGGTGCCCAGATGGACGTCGGAGATTACAAGAAGATCAAGCTCGCGTTTAGGCTTCATTGGTTTTTGGTACAAGTACGCACTTCCATGTAAAGTCAGTATTACCTTTTGTTAAGCATGGTGTTAACTTTTCGATGCCGTCCGGCCCCGGTTAGCCTCCTGTGAATCAACTGACCAAGGCCTCCGCCCAGTGAATCCCGAATGCGGTAGTTGAGCTGAACCAGAAGCAGATTGTTCCGTGACCCGAATACCTTAAACAAAAAGTGCTGTATCACATCTATAGTTGCGACGCCGAATACGAGCCATATAAACTGCGTGGCATACGAAGATTCAGGAAAGAAAACTGTTATCACAAACTGCATCACCAAAAACACCCACAAGGTCACATTAATCAGGTGAAGTGAAAACAACAGCACCAGCTGATATGGCCGCAATACGAGATAAAACCTGAGTAGCACGAAATAGCACAAAAAGCTTGAAATAGAAATAAAGGCACAGGCATACAGGGCGAAAAGATCGGCCCCGGTTTCACCGGCAATCAGTGCCGTAATGAGCACCCCTGCACCGAACACAGGGCTGAGTGCCAGTTTCTTCAAGCGTGCGGTCAGTGCTTTTGTACTTAGCCCGAGTCGTATCCGGTAGGTATTCATCAGCAAATACGGGAATAATTTCCCCGCCGGATAAAAACAAGCCCTCCCGCAACATCAGGCGGCAGGGCTTAGGTTGACGAGGTATTTATAGAGGAGGACATTTGCCGTGATGAACAAAAGGATAAATGTTCTTCCGGCACTTACACATCAAGTATAGCATCGGAATATGACGCCAATATTAAGCCAGTATAAGGGTGATATTACCAACAGCTTTTGGTATTGTTTGGCTATTCTTCCCGGACCCCTATATTACGCGGCATCGTTTGCCTTTGTAAGGAAGTTCTGAATCCTTCGCTTTTCGGCCGGTTTCACGGAAAAATGTGCAGATCGCCGGACCAATTTTCATTCATTCCAATCCATCCGATGGAGCAAAGTATTATTACCGCTGTTTTCCTTCCTCTGGCTCTGGCCTTTATAATGGCCGGGATGGGCCTGACGCTCCGTCTGGAAGATTTCAAACGTATTCTGGTTGCTCCGGCCGCCGTCACTATCGGACTTGCCGCACAGCTAATTTTGCTGCCCATTACGGGTTTTCTGCTGGTAAAACTGTTCGGACTTACCGGAGGTCTCGCGGTCGGCCTTATGATTCTGGCCGCATGTCCCGGCGGGCCCACTTCTAACCTTGTTTCGCACCTCGCCCGGGGAGACCTTGCGCTTTCGATCACCCTTACGGCCATCAGCTCGGTAATTACGGTGGCTACCATCCCGCTAATCGTCAATTTTTCGATCGGCTATTTTGGGGAAGAGGGAAGCATCACGCTTCCGGTTTTTGAGACCATCGGCCGGATTATGACGGTAACCATCATCCCCGTTTCCATTGGGATGTTTATCCGAAGCCGAAATCCGGTTCTCTCAAAGCGGTCCGAGCGACCGGTTAAGTTTGCATCGGCGCTATTTTTCGTGCTCATTATGGCGGCCGCCATCTACAGCGAACGGCATAAACTCGTTGAATTTTTCATTTTGGTGGGTCCGGCCACCCTGGCGCTGAATGTGGTTACCATGCTGACCGGCTTCGGCCTTGCCGCTTTGTTTTCGCTCCCGCTCCGTCAGCGTATGTCGATTACGGTGGAATCCGGGATTCAGAACGGAACGATGGGCATCATGATCGCCGCCACACTTCTCGGCAGTACAGAGATGACCATCCCCATTGCCATTTACAGCCTTCTGATGTTCGTTACCGTTACGGCCGTGATTTTTGCCGGGAACCGCTTTATTCCCCGCGTACAGGAGATTGTGCCATAGCGCTGTTTTTCACTCACCGGTTTAATATGGCGGGAACTTCGTGAAGGTTTGGTCGCTACGCTCCGAATTTTGAATGGTGAATTTTGAATTTTGAATGACCTCCGTCAAAAAATGCATCCATGCAAATGATGACACTCCGCGGAGGTTTAGCCCAAATTTCCCGAA
>PXDL01000336.1 GCA_003566395.1 Balneolia bacterium
CGGGCACCTAACCGTAATAGTTCAATTTGAAAGCAAGGAAAAAACTCCGGCTCTAAACTTCTTCAGGGCACGGAACTTCGTAGTTTGGCCGGAACAATCCGCGTAATCCGCGGGACAAAAACATGCTGCCAACGGATACAGGAAGAATCAGTTTCCCCGGACAACAGTGATTTTGCATTCTGCATTCTGAATTACATCCATCCGCAAAATCAAGCTCTAATCTGCGGAATCCGCGTCCCATCACAAACCGGCCGAGATGCCAAAATGGACATTCCCGTTTGATAGGCCGGTGTTGCGGGAGAGTGCATAGGAGATTTGCAGCATGCCGAGAGGCGTGGTGTAGCTGAAACCAAGTCCGTAAGAGAAAAGCCATTCCGACTGAAGCCCGACGCCCTGCCCGCGTTCAAAAATAAGCTCCGGGCGTTCGTAATAGCCGAGGGCGTTGAATACAAAAGCATAAGACAGCCGGTCGAGAAGGTAGCGGTATTCTACATCTCCCCACAGCATACGAGCCGACTGAAATTGATCTTCCCGGTATCCGCGCAGACTTTTGGCACCGCCGAAGCGATTCAAATCCGTTTCGGTAAATTCGGGTGATATCATCAGAAAACCGTTCAATGAAGGCGATATTACCTGTCTGCTGAACGGACTTATAAACGCCCGTGTATGCGCGCTCACCTCACGCTGGTTCCAGCGAAGCCGGTCGGTAAATGTTTCGGCAACAGGGTCGTCAATGCGCTTTATACCGGTTTCGGCAAGTACTTCAATAATTAGCCCGCGCGTAGGATTGCGTATGCCGTCGGTTTGGCGAAAGCGGATTCCAACCCCGGTGAAAAAACTACGGGAGTCGAATACGCGCTGCTGTGCTGCGGGTAAATTGCCGGTAACGGAAACTTCCTGGCGAAGCGAACCAAGCAATGAAGTCGTCGAACTCAACCTGTATAAACCGTTGAGCCTCATGTTTCTGACTTGATAAAGCGTATCCTGTTGCTCAAACTGAAAGCGCGCCCCGGCCCCGAACGGTGTACTGCCCAAATAGGTAGCCTCGTAGCCAAGATCAAGTTTTGTTACGAACTGCTGTAATCGTTCAAATGAAACATCAAGGCGGCTGCCCTGAAAGAAAACATTTCGGAGAACAAGATCACCTGAGCCGATAAAACGATTGTTTCCGCCCGGTTCGGGGATGTAGCCGAACAACAGGTCGAAGGCGTTGGTGCGGCGTTCGGAAAGCTCATAGAGTAGCTGAAACCCTTCATTACGTACAATCAGAATATCATCCACATCTTCAAAAAGACCGGTTGCTTCAAGACGCTGCCGGGCTTCGGTAAGCTTCCGGGGGGTAACCACGTCTCCCTCATTAATTCCGGTGATTCGTTGTAAAAAACCAGGACGGTTGCGCGTGAGGCCCGGAAACAGTTCGCCGGAGGACATCACCTTTTCCCCAGTATCGGTGTGAAGAATCAATCCGGCCTCACAGGCTTCTTCACCGGTTTCTACCTGCGGCCTGATCGAGGCAAACAGATACCCTTCGCGCTCCCAGTATCCGATCAGGCTTCGTATCCCCTGCTCCGTTGATACGGCATTATATAGGTTTCCCGTGCGAAAATGGCGTGCCGCTTCTTCATGAAAGCCCTCGACAAGGCGATCATCCGTATCTTGATTTTCAGCCTTTGTCAACTCGATATGAAAACCGGAAATCCGATACCGGCATCCGGCTTCCGCAAAAAAGGTGATGCGATTTTCGGGAGAGCTTTTGCGTACCGAATCAATACTTGCGGAGAAGTAGCCGTCGCGGCCGAGAAGTTCCTGGAAATTCCGGTAAAACCGGTTCAGTTTTGGATGAGAATCTGAAAATGTCTCGGGCTGCGCAAAACTGACGCGCCTCAGAGAATCAGGCAGGTTGAATGAGCGACCGTCCACTACAAGGCGAACAGAAAAGGTCGTGTCCTGCCCGGAATCGGATGAAGCGGGATGCGCCTGAACCGCACCGGAAGCCATCATCCCAAAAACAAAAAAAAGCCCGACTGCTTTACGCAAACCGGACTTTTCCCACAGAGCCAATAGTGAAATTACTCCAATATGCGACGTACAAAACCGGGCAGCGCAAAAGCGCCGGCGTGTACCTCTTTGTTGTAATATTTCAGAGATGATGCGAATGATGTGGTACGGTGGTCAATTTCGTTCAGTACGTCTTCTGCCAGCGGTGAACGGCCTTTGCCGGCCAGCGACATCGACCACATCCCGGTAGGATAAAGCGGAATATAGGTAAGATAGAGTTTCGATACCGGGAAGAGCCCGCTAATGGCCCGCTGAACGCTTCGGATGCTGTCGTGATAGGATTCAACGAACGGGCTTTCAGTTTGTGATACAAGCACCCCGTCGTCTTTAAGACAGCGGTGACAGTGCTCGTAGAATTCTTTTTTGAAAAGATCAACAGCCGGACCTACCGGATCGGAGCCGTCGATGATAATGACATCATATTTTTTAACCGGGTGTTTGACGAACTCAAGACCGTTTTCATAGACCACATTGAGTTTCGGATTGTCGAAATCACCAACGCCGGGCATAAATAGTTTACTGGCACGGACCACGGCTTCATCAATCTCTACCATATCAACATGGTTTACACCGGGATGTTTCATCACCTCACGGGCCGTACCGCCGTCCCCGCCGCCGATAATCAGTACCTGCTTTGGATCGGGGTGCGTGAGCATCGGTACATGGGCCATCATCTCATGATATACGAATTCGTCTTTCTCAGACAGCATCACCATGCCGTCTATGGTCATAAGATTTCCCCAGGTATCGGTTTCAAAAACCTCGACGGTCTGATACGGGGTTTTTTCATGGAAAAGCTGCCGGCGTATGCCTATGGTGAGGCCGGTCTGCTCATTATAAAACTCATTATACTGGAATGGCATAGCACTAAATCTAAGAAGAAGGTAAACAGGATTCGGGATGACACCCGCTATCAGAAAGAATCAATCCTAAGCGGATCAATCGTACCAAAGGACTGCAGCGGCAAATACAGCGCCTTTTTCCTCTACGGTATGTTCAATACCAAGAGTAAGAATTTCGCGGTACTTTCGGTTTCGGTAGGCGAATCCGTCCACCACCATTTGCCGGACAACCGCTTCAACATCGGCGAGCGGACGAGTGTCTTCAAATTCCATGATCAGGCCGGGTTCATCATCGTGTTCGGGCAACCCTACCCCGATGGCGGATGAGATAATCTCGCCGGGATTTTCGGACGTGATAGCCCCATAGGCTATTGGAATTAGAGCACCTTTAGGGAGTGAAATAGAATCCACCAGCTTGCAATAGGGCGGAATGATGCTACTCATACGAACGAGATTGGTGTCGCCCACACCGGCATTCAGCAGGGCGAGGTCAAAGGCGTTGAGGGTGGTATTTCCTTCAGCGGCGCCTTTCACCAATGAAAAAATCGTGGGGTTTTTAACCATCATAAAAGTGGGACCTGATCAATTAACACTATTGTATTTTGCGGAGTCTTTGGGTTTGAACAGCAGTTCTTCGCCCTCGGCCATCTTAAACATGCCGCGCTTCATTTCCATGCTGGAAACGTTGCCGGACTGAAATGATTCCTTGATGTATTCCTGAATAATCCAGGGATCGATTGTTTCGCCGCAGGTAAAAATATCGACGGCGGCGTAGCCATACTCGGGCCATGTGTGAATAGCCACATGCGATTCGGCAATCACTACCGTGCCACTGACACCGTGCGGGCTGAATTTGTGAAAATTATGAGAAATAATACTGGCCTGGGATCTTCGGGTAGCTTCAAGTAAAATAGATTCAATTTGGGCAACATCGTTAATTATATCGCTGTTGCAGTCGTAATATTCGACCAAAATTTGTCTTCCTAATGCTTGCATACCTTCGTACCTCCTGGCTTTAAAAGGGGGTGAATAGTGGAGCCTTGCAGAGCTGCCGGCGTTCCATAAAAAGAAAAAGCAACCTGGTTCTCATCGGTCGGCATGTGAGGCCGTGCAGTAAAAGTACTGCGATGAAACCGGTCGCGGATGGGTTTGAACATGGCCGTAACGGCCTTTTCACATGATTTACAAGCCTGCAGCCTCGCAGTGATAACCATAAGGCCGGCTGGGTTAAAAAACCTGATCAACTTGCTGTGATTTCCTTTATTAGAGTTGAAATAGAAAATGATATTATGAAGTATCTTCCATAAAATGTGTTTATGTTCAGGTGCCCGATGGGTACCTGCGTCGGCTCCCGGAAACAGATACCGAATGTCTTTTCTTTGTATTTGCCAAAGCAAAATATACAGAACATTAAAATTACAAATTTTCTCAACCAATTTGAATGCACGCACAACCTTTTTTTTCAATAGAAA
>PXDL01000343.1 GCA_003566395.1 Balneolia bacterium
AACCAGACGTCCCTCAAGCGTGTAAACTGCGAGCCGCACTTCCGAAGCATCCGGCAAGTCGAAGGAAATCAGGGTTGTGGGATTAAAGGGATTGGGATAATTCTGATGCAGGGCAACCGCATCGGGCAGTTCATCACCCGGATCCAAAGACGTGGCCGTTTCCAACTGGAAGGTATAGATTTCAGACCATTCACCGGGCCCGCCATCATTCTCTCCGCGCACTTTCCAGTAATAGCTTCCGTCTTCAAGATTAGTTACTGAAAAACTGGTGCTTTCAAGACCCGTGACGTCATGAATCGGATTGTCCATCGATGAATTTCCGGCAAACCGAAGATGGTAAGTATCAGCCTGATCAACAGACTGCCAGATAAGGCTTACGGTCTCGCTGCTGATTACGGCTCCGTCCGAAGGCTGCAACAGCATAGGCTCGGTACCGGGAGGAGCCATCACAGTGGTAAAGGAGGCCGTCGTGGACCATGGGCCTGCACCTTCCTGGTTGGTCCCTCTCACTCGCCAGTAATAAGTAGTCTCAGGCTCAAGCAGCGATGTCGAAAACGTAGTTCCGCCCAGTCCGTTTTCCTGCACCACAGACGTCTCAAAACCGGAAGTTTCGGATATCACAACATCGTAAGCGGTTGCCAGATCGGCAGTTTGCCATTCAAAGTTCGTTTCCTCAAAAGGAACCATTTCAGCGCCGTCGGCCGGAGAAACAAGCGTCGGTACCCCGACAGCATCCCCTTCCGTTACGGGCACGCTCTGAGACTGAAGAATACGTTTCTGCCCGCCTACTTCCTGCACAAAAGCTACAACTTCCAGCTTGGTAACATCCCAACTGTTGTCTAATTCACCGCTTATACCAAAACTCTGAGACTCGCCCTCGGCAAGTGTTACCGGTGTACCCGTAGCCCCCGGTATCATGTCCCGATGCACAAAATGCTGTACGGTGGACCCGTTCGGTGCATTATACTGGATGTCGCGTTCAACAATTGCAACAAGCATACGAACATTGCCGTCGGGGTACTCCACACCCTGGAGGCGGGAAACGTCGGCAAGTACGGTAAGCCCGCCCTCTCCGTCATGTAGGGCCGATAGCGTCATAGAAACCGGCGACGGTGAGCCAAGATTATTCTGGATTCTGTTTATCCATGTGGAGGCCGAACTCCCCAGAGACACTCCGTCAACCACACCCGTAGGAGCAGCGTTTATACTATAATAATTGCGCCTGATGTTGACAGGAACGGGATTTTCATGATAAAACACGCACCCGGAACCCGGCCAGTGCACCGGATATTTAACAACGCTGACTCTGTCTGCCTGGGGAAAGGAGGAGTACCAGTTCATAAAGGCGTTGTTCTGCGGAGCACAGGGCGGACACGTAGTAGAGGTGAATATTTCGAGAAGCACATGGCGTTCGGAGCCTTGTGCTTTAACATCTGCGGCTGTGAACAGCTGTACAGCAAACAGCGCCGCCACACTTATACATATTTTGATCAGATTAGTCATAATGGGCCTTTTTAGGTATTCTGGACAGGTCAAAATGAGCTCATCAGGCTAAAGCGAAAGCCGTCGAACGCATTTACAAACCGGCATACACCGTTTGTACAGACAAAACCACCCCGTTCGCGGCCGTAACTTGCCATAACAGTGTGGGATCTGCCAATCCGGTAGGAGGCTTCAACGGTGTACCACCTTTTTTCACCACTGGTGTCAAACTCATATGTGGTTGATTCAAACCGCCCTCCGAAAGAAAAATTCGGGGAGCGGGCAATTTGCAGGCTGAGCATTTGATCGTAGAAATCGCTGTCGTCCTGCAGGATAGATTCATGGACAAACCGGTGCTCGGAAATCACCTTCACGCTCCATTGAGATGTCAGGGCGTACTGAACATCCAGCACAAAGGTGTTGGCCCTGATTTTCTCGTTGAAGTCGGGATTAAACGCATTGTAAAACAAGCGATTTCTGTGGTTATAGGCCACTTTCACATAAGACGTGAAATCCGGAAAGAGGTATTCAAAATCGGTGTACACTTCCCAGTACGGATCACGTTCATCAACTAAAGAAGGAAACCATACCGGGCCTTTCCGCTCTTTAAAGAAGCCGAATCCCTCCTCCGGCCGCGTAACCCAGGCATGGTGTAAAGAGGCCATGGCCACACTCGCATTGATGTTATAGCGCCGCGCCGGAGAGTAAAATCCCTCAAGAAAAAACCCGACTTCATCATTGAAATTAACCAGATGAGGATCGCGGGTCATCAGGCTGTAGGAGTGCTCTTTATGGGCGATGGGCGGGCTCTGAAACGGACTCATGCGTGTATTTCGCAGCGGGTCGCCCCGCCTCGCAAACGGATCCACGATATCGTAACTGTAATTTTTGTATTCAAGGGTGATGCCGTAGCCTCCGCCAGTATGGGAGATTGTTCCGTAAAATCCACCTCCGGTTGTCGAATCGGCTACGCTGTTCAGGTCCATACGCCTGAAATTATAGCCGGCATGAATCCGCGCAAATGGCAATCTAACCGACACAAATGCTTCCGGCAGAAAGGTCTTGACGGTATCGACTTCACCGAAAAAAGGCAATTCTCCTTCAGCATAGGTATATGCCCCGCCAAAGCGGATGCGGCGATCCGGTTTCAATTCAAGTGCGGCCGAGCGAACCCGGTAGATTTCCTCCCGGGGTTCACCGGGATCTTCGAATGTGAGATGCTCAAGGTAGTTGATGGTTCCGGCAAGAGCTTTTACTCTGAAAAAATCCGTCTCATATTCAGCCCTGGCTCCTTCAAGACTTGTATCGTAGCGAATAACGCGGTCTTCAAAAAGGTTGAGTGAAAGCCCGCGGTTGTGAAGGGCATACAGATCGCCGATGCGTATATCGAGGCCGTCGCGCTGATAGCCGATAAACTTCCGCCTGAAACCTGAGAAATCGGGGCCGTACTCGGCCGGTTGGCTGTATTCGAGCCGGAAGCCGAGAATGACGTTATCGGCAAGGATGCGCACATCCGAAAAGTTTTCGAAATACTCTTTGTCGGCTTCGGTCATACCCAGGTCGCGCAGCTCGGAGCCGCTGCCATAGTTAAGCACGTTGTTTACCGAAACCTGAACATTCTGGGCCAGGGCAGGAATCGCCGCAAACTGCATCACCCAAAAAAACGCCGCTGCGGTAAGTACAGGGCGTATTGCCTTTTTCGTAATACCGATATTCATTTCTGTAAAGCTGATAAACTTACTCCGACTGCAGCAGCTCGGCTACAAGCTCCTCTATTTTTTTGTCGTCTCCCGGCAGGTATCCCGTATCTACCTGCACAATTTCACCGTTTCGATCAACCATGAGGGCGTAGGGGAGGCTCCGGCCGTTCAGGCGCTCAAAAACCCGAGAGGCGGGATCAAGAAGCAGGGGCATTTCATAGCGCTGACTCCGCCAGTATGATTCCACCCTGGAAAGGCTGTTTGGGGTATCTGTATTTATCACGAGCAGGGTGAAGCCGTCGTCTTTATATTTCTCGTAGATGGGTTCCAGCTGGCGAAGCTTGTGTAAACAGGGCTGGCACCACATGGCAAAAAAAGTGATATAAACCGGACCTTTATCGACAAACTCGCTAAAATCGTGTCTCTGCCCATCAAGGTCTTCAAGCGTAAAGTTGACCCCGGATGAGGACTGTGCTGAAGCTGCCTGCGGGGCGGTTGCAATCATTAAACAACAAACACAAACTGCAAAAAAAACCGATAAAAGTTTATACCTGAAAGAGTCTGTAAATCTCTGCATAAGATAACGTTCTCGCAAAATTGTTAAAGGGGTAAAAAATCGTTCAAATACACAGCCTTTATTATACAGTCCTATAGATTTTTTTGCAACCACCCTTTAAAGTTGTAAATCGGGGAGGTCCGGTTCTACCGGAAAGTGATCATTCTTATTTCTACTTTACAGCTGCACGAACCGCTTTTCTCAGCCGTGAATTTCTTTTGAAATGATTGCCTTTTTTTCGCTGTTTTCCTGAAATGTAACTACAACAAAACTATCTATAGCTCAAATGCACCCTTCCGACCACAGCAAGCAACATCTAATTTTCATTGAACCGAAAGCCCTCATGGAGATGCTCGACACCACCGATGCGGTATGGCTTAAGGAGAGTCGTTCCGGCTCAGGCGAGCTCGGTCTTAGCATGATGAAAACCGGAGATTCTCAGCCGCCCGACACCACGGAAATCCAGCAGGACGGCATCACCATCTATATTGACAATTCGATAGAAACCGGGGATGATCAGCAAATAAACATCAGCCTGAAACCGGGGTGGATACGAAATAAAATTCAGGCGGTTCTTACAAAAAAGCAGAAGGTTCCGGGGTTTATGGGCATCAGAAAGTGCCGTTAAGGAAACCTATTCCCGCACGTTTTCTGTAAATGAAACTTCTTCCTGCTCTACCTGACCGATGTGCTCTTCCATTTCCTTGCGCAGTTTTTGAATGGTGAGTCCGCTGGTTAGTGAGCCGTTTCTCGCAATGGATATGCGACCTGTCTCTTCCGATACAATCAGCACGAACACGTTGTTGGTTTCACTGATACCCACCGCCGCCCGGTGACGTGTTCCGAAAACAGAGCTGATGTTCGGATTCTGGCTGATGGGCAGATAACAGCTCGCCGCCTCAATGCGGTCATCCCGTATTACGACAGCGCCGTCGTGCAGGGGCGTCTCTTTGTTGAATATGGTTTCAAGCAGGGCTGACGAAACCACCGCATCTACTTTTTGGCCGGCATCAACAAGATCCTGAAGAGCCGATGAACGGGCGAAAACTATCAGGGCGCCGGTTTTTACACGGCTCATATTTTTGACCGCTGAAATGACTTCATCAATAACTGTGCTTGATTCGTTGGTCTTGAAAAAGCGATCTATCGTAGTGTTTTGGCCGATGCGGTAAAGCAACTTTCTGATTTCCGGCTGGAACAGAATAACCAGAGCCAGAATCCCGACATCGGTAATCCGCATCAGGATGAAATTGATGGTGGTAAGACCGAGCACGCTCACAATGGCGTTTACTGTAAATATGATGATAAGGCCCACGAAAACGGAGATGGCGAAGGTACCGCGTATCCAGGTGTACAGATAATAGAGTACACCCGCAATCAGTAGCGTTTCAATCAGTTCTTTGATGCCAAAATCGAGAAATCCAAAAAAGGTCAAGCCTGCTCCGGTAATTTAAGTTGTTGCTCCTCCGTAAATCGACTGAAATATACGAATTGAATCCGAAGCTTCCTGCACATCATGCACACGAAGCGCGGACGCTCCTTTAAGCAGGGCGTCGTAATGCAGGGCGATGGTTCCCGCAAGCCGGCCTTCAACAGGACGGTCATCAAGCAGCTTTCCTATAACCGATTTCCGCGAAACCCCGATTAGCACCGGGCGTGACAGTTTCGAAAAGCTTTCAATGCCGCGAAAGATTGCCAGATTATGTTCGGTTGTTTTTCCGAACCCGATGCCCGGATCAATCATGATTTCCTTCACCCCGCAGGATTCGGCGAATGCAGACTGTTTTTGAAGAAATGCACAAATTTCCGGGACTACATTTGCGTACACCGGATTTTGCTGCATCGTTTTGGGTTTACCCTGCGAATGCATAATCACAAGAGCGGCTCCGTATTCGGCCGCCAGAGATGCCTTCTCAGGATCGTGCTGCAAGCCGCTTACATCGTTTATGATTTGCACGCCGGCATCCAAAGCCGCCTTCGCCACTTCAGCCTTCATCGTATCACATGAAAACAGCGTGTCCGGGAAAGCTTTTACGGCCTCACGCAGCACCGGAACAACCCGACTGATTTCCTCTTCTGCCGAAACAGGATCACTTCCCGGCCGGGTTGACTCCCCCCCGACATCAATAATATCAGCCCCCTGACGTATCATGTGTTCAATCCGGCTCAGCCCCTGACCGACCGAGGTGAATTTGCCTCCGTCGGAGAATGAGTCGGGCGTCATGTTCAGAATGCCCATAACCAGAGGAAACGCGGACGGATCAAAAACGAAGGGCATTGGCTTATGAACTATGGATTTGGTGGAATGATGCAGAAATTGCCTCGGAGCTCCCGCATCACCCTACAAAAACAGCCGGTGAGGGATTCTCAACGGCTGTTTCTGTGCGATACGGGCCGGAAGTGTGTTACCAGTCTTCCTTAATATCTTTTTCCGTTTTTTCCTTTTCGGCCCACTCATCTGCATCGGGCAGCGGGTCTATGGTTTCATTGATGATCCGGTCGTCCCATTTTTCGGTGAGCCGCTCGTTCCATTCAATGTAATGCTCCCATTTTTCAGGAACTTCGTCGTCCGGAAAAATAGCTTCAACCGGGCACTCCGACACACAGGCATCGCAATCGATGCAGTCGTCGGGGCTGATGACCAGAAAGTTGGGGCCTTCCCGGAATGCATCCACCGGACAAACAGAAGCACAGTTGGTGTATTTACAGTTAATACAAGGTTCGGTTACTACGTATGCCATGTTTAATCAAAATTAGTAATGATCACTATATCAAAAAAAACGGCCGGGAATTAACGATAACGAGGAAATTTTACCCATACCCGGTCTTTAGATAAACGCTGAATGTAAATACTCAACCGGTAAGAACCAATTCAAATTGAAAACCATTCGGACGCCCGACGCTCTATTTCACGATATCTCTGAGCACTTCCGGGTCACCGTCGTTTTCTGCCGGCTCTAGATTAAGCAATCGGGCCATGAGTTCATAAATATGGATCACTTCGAAAGAAGGAATTTCCATGCCCCGTTCCAAATCTTTTCCAACGGCCATAAAGTAGGTGTGCATGTCTTCATAGGCATTGTCGAAGCCGTGAGTTCCGCCCAGAATTCCGCGCCGCTCATAGAAAGAATGGCTGGTGATGGTCCAGCCGAGATCGGCTACCATAACGATATCAGGAACACGGTGATGATTTTTAAACCGCCAGCGCTCGGGAATGTCTTCCTTCAGAAAGACGCGGTAGTTGCTTTCCTCTGCTTTGAGTTGATCATACACTTCCCCGGTTTTGCCCTCTGTGGGCTGTATCATGACCACCGGTGACCAGTTTATGATGTTTACATCATCCAGGTCGATGATGTCGTCAATAAAAACAAGGCGGTCGTCCGACAGATCGATCATCCCGTGGTCAGAGGAAATCAGAATATTCACGTTATCCCAGTATCCTATGTCATGAAGCCCGCTTACCAGCCTGCCGATGATGCCGTCCACATAGGTGAGCGCATCCAGTGTTTCCTGTGCGTACGGACCGTGCGAATGACCTTCACTATCCACCTTGCTGAAGTAGAGGGTTATGAAATCCGGCTTGGTTTCGTCTTCAAGCTGAAGCCAGCTAAGAACGGAATCCACCCGGGCTTCGTAGGGCAGGCCGCCGTCGTAGGTGAACCAGCGTGTTGGCCGGTACCCCTGAATTTCGGCTTCGGATCCGGGCCAGAACATAGTGGCGGTTCGAACATCCTGCTTTTCGGCGGTGACCCAGATGGGCTCGCCCCCGTACCAGCGTCCGTCGCCCACAGCCGAGCGGTCACTAAGGCGAAAATACCGCCCTATTTCCTCATCGTACATGGTATTGGAAATAACGCCGGTGTTTTCAGTATAGAGGCCCGTTACCAGCGAATAGTGGTTCGGAAATGTGGAAGTAGGAAATACCGGAATCATGGATTCAGCCAGTACGCCTCTTGCGGCAAGGCTGTCGAGGGTCGGGGTATCGGTCTTATCAAAATAAGAAGGCTTCAGCCCGTCGATGGAAATGAGGATGAGCGGAGTGCGCTCGTTATCCTGCCCGCTGCAGGAAGAAAAAACAAATATTGAAAGTATTAAACAGAGTATCAGTCTTGGCATAGATAGCAGAATTGGTTGGTAAAATATCCTTCAAAACTTTGGTTACATTTTGGCAATGTAGGTTATTTTGGGAGTTCTTGCTTCGCTCTCAACACTTTTTAATGTAAATCCATCAGGATTAAAACATTGTTACAAGCCGCGGCCCGTTTATTCTAAAAAAACAGGGAGGCTGCACGTAGGCCGCCTCCCTGCTTGGGGTCATCTTGAGAATAATCTCTGTTAGTTAAACATATACCTGATGCCGATCTGTGCGCTCCAGGTATTGTTAATGTCAATGTCATCACGGAAGCTCTGATTCAGCTCGCCCGACGAAGGATAGTTGACGTTGAACGCCGCTTCTTCAGGATTGTCGGGATTCGGGCCGACATAGCTCATCGGGTTGTTTTGTACCGGCGTACGGCTTACGCCCCAGGTATCGTTGATCAGGTTGCCTACATTGAGCACGTCAAGCGTCAACTGAAGACGATGCTGACGGAAGGCCGCATCCTGAGTAATTCTGAGGTCGAAGCGGTGCAGCCAGGGAAGTTTGGCACCGTTACGCTCGGTAAACTCACCGCGCTTGTCGCTAAGGTAAGGGTCGTTTGAGATGAAGTTGTTAAGATCTTCCCACTGCTGGGCGGCCGTACGAATAACTTCACCATCGTCATTAACCTGATCTACAAGCTGCGAATCCTGGAAACTATTCGGCACATACATCAAGCGAACCCCTGAACCGTCTCCGAAGCTGCCTGCATAGGTATAGCTGTACCGTCCCTGGTCACCACCAATGTAAATCAGCGAAAAGCGAGTCGGGAAGTCCCGGAAAAACACGCGGGAATCGTATGAGGCCTGGGCCACAATCCGGTTCGGCGTATCGAAACGGGAATAACCGGTTTCGGGATTGTTACGATCTTCAAGCGCTACGTTCGGCCAGAGCGACTGCGCCTGAGAACCTCCGATCAGACCGTAATCTCTTGATTGACTCCAGGTTTAGTTAAAGCTGGTGTAAAGACCCATATCCCAGAGCTTTTCAAGCCCGAAGTTCATCGAGAAGTAGGAACCTTCGTTGATGTTGGTCAGGTAATAGACTTCCCGTAGCGGCGTACCTTCGGCTCCCGGTATTTCCTGCTTGTAAATCTGAAGGTCACGGGAACCTACACGCACAGATTCGCCTGTAGGGCGATGGGCAAGGTTAACCGCCAGCGGGCTGTTATAATCGAGCGAGTAAATTACCTCAAACGTACCGACTATATCATAAGGAAGGCGCTGATCTACCGCGAAATTAGTTCTCCATACCTGTGGCAGCTTAAAGTCGTCTGCGGTGATGTTGATCTGATTTGGTATCTCAGCCGTCAGCTCACGCGGGTCGGGACGGTAGAAATCCGGGTCGTCCTGAAAACCCTGCCACTCGGGCGCATTTCCGGTTCCCCAGTCATCAGCGAAGTATCCGCGCTGTCCGCGCATCACGCCGTTGGCGTTAATCTGGTTGGAAATCCATACAAAAGGAAGACGGCCTGAAAAAACGCCGGTTCCACCACGAAGCTGCGTGCTTCGGTCTCCAAACAGATCCCAGTTGAAGCCCAGCCGCGGCGACCACAGCGGGTTCATACTCGGGAACGAACTTACGTCCGGACTGATGAGTTCAGTAGTCTGGCCGGAACGATACGGTATCTGCAAGTCGAGGTTTTCGACCACCGGATTACGGGGAGCGTCAATCGGATAAAACGGTAAATCTACCCGGAGACCGGCCGTAAGCTTCAGGTTTGGCGTAGCCTGATACTCATTCTGCAAATAAAAGCCGAGTTGGGAAAATTCAACTTCATCAAGCGGAAGCGTTGTCGGGTTTTCCGCATCGAAGGTAAACCCTATGGCAAAGTGAGATGGACGCACATCCGGGTTCTGATTAATCACGGATTCTACAAAATCATCGTAGCTTGCGTAGCGATACCAGGAGTTCCACACCGGGTTGAACGCGTTGGCGAAAGTCATGTATTCGTAGGACACTCCGGCAGTTACGGTATTACGACCTCCGAAATAGGTAAGCGTATTGGATATGCTGAACGTGTCGTTTTCGAGCAGGTTCCCGATACGGAAAAGTTCATTACCCAGCGACATATAGTACACGTTCGGGTTACTTCCGTCGGGCTCCATAATTTCGATCATCGGAAAGTCACCGCCGCCCACGCTTTGCTCGTTCGGTACGGCCCAGGTGTTACCAATCCGAAGGCTGTTTGAAATGTTATTCCCAAAGGTGGAGTTCAATTCACCCACAATCGAGGTTACTCTCGAATCGGTTGAGTAATGGCCGTTTGCAAACGTCAGCGCTTCAGGTCCCGAACGGTTGGTGTTGAAATAACGCTCAGAGCCGGGAAACCCGCGAATACTGTTTCCGTTGATCAGGTTGTCTTCGAACGCAGTAAACGAGTTAAAGCGAATCATTGCGCGATGATTATTGCTGATATTGTAATCCAAACGGGCGTTGATGCGCAATGCTTCATTGGCAAACGGAATATTTTCGAATCGGCCGGGATCATAGCCGTAAATATCGCGAATCTGCTCACGTACAAACTCAGCCCGTTCGATCGGCACGCGCGTAATTTGCTGCCCGTCTGGTGACTGACCGGGGCGTAATGCACGGCGGTTATCTCCGGGATTATCGGCTTCTTCCTGCTCCACGTTCACAAAAAAGAACAGACGGTCCCGCAGAATAGGGCCGCCGGCGGAGGCACCGATAGTACGGGTAAAAGAGTCGTCAACGGTAATTTCACTATCACCTATCGTCGTACCCACAAAGTCCTGATTGCGGTAGAACATATAAGCGGAACCGATGTAGGTATTGGTTCCGCTTTTGGTGATGGCGTTTACGTTTGCACCGGTAAATCCGCCCTGGCGCACATCATAGGGAGCCAGATTAACCTGCACCTCTTCGATTACATCCAGACTGATCGGGTTTCCTCCGGCAAACTGATCACTGCCAAGACCAAAATTATTGTTGTACACATTCCCATCTATAGAGTAATTGTTGAATCGATTGTCACGTCCGGCAAAGCTTGTTCCGCTGCTCTGCGGAGTGAGGCGGGTCAGGTCGTTAATACTCCGGGAAATGGTAGGAAGCGAAGCGATACGGTCCGAGTCCACGTTAATACCGGCTCCGGTACGCTCCTGGTTGAAAATCCGGTCCGAAATGCCCAGAACTATTAATTCATCCAGCTCAACATCATCGGAGCTAAGCTGAGCCGACTGGTTATAGGTATCACCAAGGCGAAGAAACACATCTTCTACCACATAGGGACGGTAGCCCACAAAGGTAATGCGAATGGTGTACGGGCCACCTACGCGCATATTGGAAATCCGGTACGTTCCGTCGGTTCTTGTGGTAGTACCGTATTGCGTGCCGGACGGCTCGTGTACGGCTACAACATTAGCTCCGGGAAGGGTTTCACCGGTATCATCAATAACGGTACCCGTCAAGGAAGAAGTTGTAACCCCTTGCCCAAGAATAACAGCAGGTAAAAAAATAAATATCCCCGCCAGCAGTAACAGTTTTTTCATAGCAACAAATGATTTGAGTTAGCAATTGAAATACATCGCGCCAAAATTACCGGCTTTCACCCTCTTATATGTTAAGCCAGTTTTAACTTTTGGGATAATTGCGTTATATATTGCAGCCCAAATCTTTACAACCGAATATTTTTAAACTAACAGGTTTTGTAAGACGATTATTTAAAACAGTATAATGTGAAAATCTTGTTGATAAGTTTAATGGATCAGCAAAACACAACCTGATGAACCCTTTTCGCCTCCCTCAGTTTTGCACCTGCTTCACAAATCCGGTGATGCCTTGCCGTCTGAGTCTATGCATCTGATTTCTGGCCCGCCGCTCGCTTCTGAAATTGCCGACATACACCCGGTAAACCGTGCGTCCCTCCACCCTGGCTTCGTGCACGTTAGCGCTTCTGATATCCCGGGCCATAGCACGGGCTTCATCTCTGGTATTGAACGAGCCGACCTGTACAGTAAAACGCTCCTCGGCCGTCTGTGAGCGTCGGACCGTCTCGGCGGTTTTTACAATTCGGATCTCCACGGGGGCGACGCCGCTGTTCAGCATGTCGATTCGCTGCGCGGCCGCCCTGGAGAGATCAATCACCCTGCCCTGCGCGTACGGACCCCGGTCGTTGATACGGACATCCACCGATTTACCGGTATCCAGATTACGGACCCTCACCACGGTATTGAAAGGGAGCGTCCGGTGGGCTGCGGTCAGTTCCTGCTGATTGTAGGTCTCTCCGTTTGCCGTCTGTTTACCATGAAACCCCGGACCGTACCAGCTGGCTTCGCCCCGCTCCAATACCTGCCCCGGACGCACCACATCACGCTGGGTTCGGCAGCCACCAAGCAGAATCATCACAACTAAACCATAGATGACATAACGCATAGGTCAATATAAGAAGGCTTTGCGACCTCTATTGCCGTACGGATGAAAATCTCGATATCTTTAATATCCGAACAAAATGGTAAAAGCGTTTGCATCAGTTACGGCTGTTAGCTGACTTAAACACCAGTACGGCCGCAACATAAAAAGTTCCTCCAAGGGCAGGAGCGTAGGCCATAATGGCGAAACGGTGCGCTTCGGGAATATCGGATAGCAACAACACGGCCAGAAGCAGCACGGCCGGAACACCGGCGCCGATAACATAATCGGAAGGTATGGCCTCCGGAAAAGAGGTCACTCTCGTGATGAGCATCATCAAAGTGAGCCCGCCCGCGACAATGGCCGTCAGGGTGAAAAACAAGCCGGTTAATCCGGAAACCAGCAAACCGGGACTCACAAATCGGAAGATGAGGGCCGAAAAGGCCACACCAAGTAAAAAAAGCGGAACACCGGATTTATGGATTGACTCGAACATAGAAACATCGTCTTACTAAAGAAGGCCTGAAAAAAGCTGCTGCCGCAATGATACAGCAATCTGCAATTCATTTTCAAGCGTTCCCGAAAACCTGTTTACGTCCCGGTTTCGACCCGCTGAAGTTGTCAGGGTGATGCATTTGCGTGAATAAGATCGTGAGAAACGACCTCCCCTGCTCCTGCGGACTGAACGGATTTTTCCGGCTTTTCAAGCTCTTCCGGATCAGATTCTTCGTCAATGCTGATTTTTTCGTTTGTGGCAAACGACTTGAATTTCTGAGGCGACATTCCCGTGTATTTGCGAAAAGCATTATAGAAAGTCGTCCGTGATTTGAATCCGGCCTGCTGCATCACATCTCCAAGATTGGCATCGTCTTTGAGGCGCAGGATAAGTCGTTTGGCTTCATTCACGCGGAAATAATTCACATAATTATTGAAATTCATCCCGGCGTGGTCGGAGATGGCGGAGGATACATATTTGGTATTGCTCTGCAAATGCCGCGCGATACTGCTTACCGTTAGCTCGGTATCGGTATAAAGTTTTTCTTCCCGCATGGCGTATTCAATTTCATCAAAAATCGTACCCGTACCTGTGGGTTGCGAAACAGGCTCGGCGGCGGCTTGCCGGGAATGTTCGAGGTCGTCACGGCGCAGCTCTATCACGTTTTTGTGATACAGGGCCTGGAAGTGTTTCTTTCTGAAAATCAGGTACACTATCAGCACCAGCGAACCGACAAAAAGGGCGAGAAGCGAAATCCAAAGGATATTATTCTGGGCTTGACGCCGCTCCATTTCCAAAGTGGCCATCTCAAGTTTCTGACTCAGCAGCTCGCTTTCATAGGCGATTTTCAACTCTTCAACCACACGCATTTTTTCAGCATTGAACAGCTCAGATTCCATTCTGTGAAATACGGTGTGGTAGTAATACGCATTCGGGAAATCTTCGAGGCCGGCATACACCCGGGCATACTTTTCATACAGCTCGCGGCGCTCGTTGGTCACATTCATATTCTCGGCGTAGGCATAGGCTTTATCAAAAGAAGCCACCGCTTTTTTGTACTGTTTCAGCTCGAAATAGGCATTTCCGAGGTTCATGTAGTTCATCAGCTTGCCGTACACAATGTTTTCCCGGTAGCAGATTTCAAGCGACCGGCTGTACATCGCCATTGCATGATTATGATTCCCGTTTTTGAGATAGACATTTCCAACATTCAGGTAATTCTGAGCCACCAATCCTTTATCGTCTGTCTGAAGGCCGATTTCCAGCCCTTTTTCATAAAAAGCCAGCGCTTTATCCAGGTCTCCTTTTGCTTCGCAAGCGGTACCGATATTCAGATAACCCAGGCCGAGATCGCGTTGCCTGTCGGCATTGTATGCTATAATGATGGCTTCCTCATAGGCTACAATGGCCGCGTCCTGATCGCCCATATACGTATAAAGCCGGCCCAGACTGATGTGCGCATTTATAAGCGAAGCCTTGTCTCCGGTATGATGAAAAACCGGAATGGCCTCCATATAGTCGGAAAGCGAAAGGTCGATTTTGCCCGCACGATTTAGAAGTGACGCCCGTCTCATTAATACCGTGGCGCGTCGCATTTCATCGTTTTCCTGCTCAATAACCCGCGTATAGAGCGTCCCGGCCTTGATTTCCTCTCCGGCCGACTCATAAGCCATGGCCAGCAGCTCCAAACTCTTCAGGTAGTCCGAAGGGGCAATGAGCCCTGATTTTGAATGGGCAAGTTTTTCGATACCTTCAAGATAATCCAGTCCGGACATGTTGATGCGGGCCAGTTCGGCGGCAGTTTGCAAATAAAGCGCAACAGCTGTCTCGTCCCTGCTTCGATCTATTTCCGGTTTGATTACCTCCAAATAGTGCTGGGCTTCTTCAGGATCCATAGTACCCAGTAAATCAATCAACTCCACGAGGTGGCCGAACTCGATCGGCCCGAATCGCTCCTGCTCAATCCGGTGGTCGATTTCCCGGGTTACTTCATTAATATCGGGTGCATCTATCGCACTAACGGCTATCAGAAAACTGAATAAATACAGCGAAATAAACGACATAGTCAGGTGTTCGGTTAAATTATCCCGGGTACAAGTTCTGAGAAGCTGCTCAGCTTGTGCCGTACGGTTGTGTGCAAACTATTGGTTAAAATTTATTAATATTTTGCGATACCAACAAATCTCTTTTTGATATTCCGACCGTACCCGCAACGAAATATCGTCGGCGCACTACGGCTTGAGAAAGCGGCTTTACCGCTACTGTACGGCTTGGGGAAACTGCTGCATGCTTTTATCATCGCACCTTTTTTTCGGCCAAAACCATGTTTTTATTATTGTTTTCTAATAAAGCATACTATATTTATACCGATCTGCTCATCCTGAATACAAACCGAACCGAACTGAACTATGAAGCTCAATTACTATTACCCCTTTCTGTTTCTGTTATTGTCGGCATTTCTGCTTGTTACCCCGCAGGCGATTTCTCAGCCCGTTCTCTCATCCGACCACCATATTACAGCCGTATATGAAAGTTTTGAAATGGATCACCAGGGCGGCGTGGTGATGGATTTGACGATCGAAGCCGTAACCGGCCGTGATATCGGCGTTCCCGGTTTTGACGCATTGACGCCCGTTTCCCAGGAAGACCTGATTGCGGAGGCTACCGGGTTTCTTGATGATTATCCCAACACCACGGATTTTTTTGAAATCGTAAATCGCGGCCTCAACGCCCATTTGCGCGCCACATTTCCCGAGCTGGAACAGATAGCCGCCAATTTCCGGATTGAGCCCCGGCCGGGCGTTGCATTTACCGTGCTCTCGGGTACGCGCTTCGAAGACGGCGCCCTCAGGGAGTTTTACGGCTTCGAGCTGCCCGGAATTTCAACCGATCATCAGGATGCGGGGGAAATCGACCTGACCGTATATTTTGAATATGATCAGGATCTTGAGGCATCGGATATCCCAAACGTGCTTTTTGTACGCCTCAACGTGGTGAGCTTCATCAACAATTACCCCAACACTACCGATTATTTTGAGATCTACGCCAAGAACATGGCGTCTTCGGTTCTCAGCGGCTTCAACACCATTAACAATGTGACAATAACCTTTGAGGTCCCGGAGCGCGATGATGTACCCTTTGTTACTTTTGCCGAAACCTCCTACGACCGTGAAAACTTTACCGAGACCTACGGATTTCGTGCAACCGCCGAAGACGGTGATTATCGTGTGGCACTGCACTATATAAATGGAATTGAAGATGAAGCCTATCCCAATATTTTAGATGTTGAAGCGTCTTTCAATACGTTTTTGGGTGAGCTTCCGGATGAGGGGAATTTTGTAACCGAACTGCACTGGTTCAGCAGTGAGCTTTCGGCTTCTCTGTCGGATGTACTTCGCGGAAGTGAATTTTCCTTCCGGCCGGCCGGGGAGCAGGAAGATGAGCCTCAGATAACCTACCGTTCTGTTTCAGACGGACTAAACTTGCAGACCGGATTTACTGTTGATCTTGCAGCCTCCCAAAACATATCTGAAGCAGAGACCATCACCATGCAGACCGGCTTCACCCTAACCAACCCGGATATTGATGATCCCCTTGCGCTGGCGTCTTCCATTCTCTCCGATGCCCTTCAGCTCTCCTATGAGGCCGATATAAGCCTGTTCAACTATGAGTTGAAAGCCGCTTTGTTCAACCGGCTAACCACGGAAGTAAACGGAACACTCAACGCCGAATCGGGCACACTTTCCACGTCGGCCCGATGGGAAGACACGGGGCCTCTTGTGTACTCGGGCTCATCGGAAGGCGAGCTGCAAACGGGAACATCTGTAACCGACCCGCACGAACATCCCGAAACCATCACCCTGCACCAAAACTATCCGAATCCGTTTAATCCCGCCACCTCAATCAGCTTTAGTATTGAGAACACCGGACACGTTACCCTCGGCGTTTACGATGTGCTGGGCCGCCGGATAGCCCTGCTTCTGAATGAGCCTACTCAGTCCGGAAAACATCAAATCAGTTTCGACGCCCGTAACTTTTCCAGCGGTGTCTATTTCTACCGTCTCGAAACTGGGGGGCAGTCTTTGACAAGGAGTATGATGTTGGTTAAATGAGGGGGGGGCTTTTTAGCAAATAGGCTTTGAGATTCCGGTGTACTGGAAATTTCAAAGCCTATTTTATTTATAAAAATAATTTTCTATCAGAGAAAAAAGCACATTTAAACTATTATGCTACAAGGTCTTATATATGACTAATCTTTCACTTTAAATTTTATGAGACGATTACAATTTGAAATACACATTTACATGTACTAATTTACAACCTGTTTGATTAATTACTTATGGCGGGCAATTTTAAAAATTACCCTACATACAATAAAGTCAATCATATACATCCTAAAACAACCTCCAATTGGGCTTGCTGTTTAAGTAAGTTTTCCAATTTTTGGTTAAGGAATACAATACTCGTACTTAACAAAATGAAATAAACTTTTAATGTAAATCATATTCATCATTATGATTAAAAATACTAAGACACCAGATAAAAACGTATATATCCGGATATCCGTTAAAGATTCCAACAGTCGCTTTTCAGGAATAAAAAAGTTAAGAGAGTCCGGTTTTCAGTCCGCATTTCTTGCCACTATTATGATGGTTTGCATGCTCTGTTTTATTATACCGGATTTTGTTCACGCACAAACGGCAGAGCAACGCCAGCGGCTTCTTCAGATGAGCCAGGAAAGTGCTCAAAAGTGGGAAATTCAGCAGGAGGAAACCCGGCGGTTAGCTGATTCGCTCGGCCTACCAATAAGAGAGATAATGCCGGACGGTACAGTAATTGTGCTTGATTACTTTGAGAACGGACATCCTGTGTACATTTCTACAGATAATATTGACGCCGCCAACCTAAGCAATGTTAATAATTTATGGCCTATGGGTAGTTCAGGGCTCAATCTCAGTGGAGCAGATAGAACGGTTGGAATGTGGGAGATCGGTGTTTTAATGCCCAACCATGTTGAATTAGTCGGACGTGCTATATTGGGCAACCCCGATGCCGAAATTGATTCCCACGCTACTCATGTGGCAGGGACAATAGGTGCCACAGGAATAAACTCAAATGCCAGGGGCATGGCAA